>JAXZEJ010000220.1:0-6205 GCA_037424205.1 bacterium
GGGGGGGTTTGGGGGGGCATTTTGGGCGTGGTTTTATCCTACACCACCCCGCCGGCGCCCTCCCTAACTCCATCCGGGGGCCGCTCCCCCGGGCCCGACGCCCGCGGCGGCGAGGACCTCTTCCTGGCTTCCGACGAGATTGCCGAGGGTCCGGTCTGCTGGCTCATGGGCGCCGAGGGCCCCGGTGTTTCGGATGCGGGGCTGGAAGCTTCCGACCGCCGCTTCTACATTCCGATCGAAGCCGCCTGCGAGAGCCTCAACGTCGGCGCGGCTGCGGCCGTTTGTCTTTTCGACACGCGCCGTAGGCGTCTGGCCAAGTCCAAGGCGTGATGCTCCGCCGGAATGGATGCGGGCATTGCAATTGACGTCAAAAGACGTCTTGCAATGACGCGCGTCCTTCGGACAGGCATTCGTGCGATGAGCGCCTGACTGCCGCGATGCCTTTTCTGCGGCTTGATTTGCCATAAACCAAGGGAAAATCCCTAAAGAAAAACCCTCAAATATCGTGCAGTGAATCCGTCAAACGGATAAACTGCGCACCTGACCTCGCCGGGATTGCCAAGAGCGGTTCTCCCGGCATTTCTTTTTTTTGGAAAACTCACGGTTCCCGGCTGCCGTTTCTTCCTGGCTGAGTAGTGGAAGATGCTGTCCGGCTCTACAAGCATGCTGAACTTTGCCTATCACAATCCTGTCCGCCTCGTCTTCGGACGCGGCGCCGAAAATGAAGCCGGCCGTCTGGCCGCCAAAATCGCCAGTTCTCACAAGTGCCTTGTGATCTATGGCGGCGGCTCCGTTGTTCGCACTGGTCTTCTTGCCGCGGTGACGAAGAGTCTCGAGGAGGCCGGCATGACGGTGTTTGAAAAGGGCGGCGTTCAGCCGAATCCACGTCTCGGCTTTGTTCGCGAAACGGTCGATTGGATGCGCGACCAGGGCGTGGGCCTTGTGGTCGCCGTGGGCGGCGGCTCCGTCATCGATACCGCCAAGTGCGTGGCGCTCGGCCTCGAGTACGACGGCGACTGCTGGGACTTCTTCGACGGTCACGCCGTGCCTGAAAAGGCTCTTCCCGTGATGGCCGTTCTGACGATCCCGGCCGCGGGTTCCGAACAGTCCATCCGCTGCGTGATTTCGCATCACGGCACGAAGGCCGGTATCGGCGCCGAATGCCTGCGTCCGGCCGTCGCCATCGTGAATCCCGAACGTTTTACGACCCTGCCGCACCATCAGGTCGCCGCCGGCGTCGTTGACATGATCTCGCACATCATGGAGCGCTACTTCACGCGCACGACCGAAACCGCCTACGTCGACGCTCAGTCCGAGGCCGCCATGCGCACGGCCGTTGAATTCGGCCCGAAGGTCTATGCCGACGCCTCCGAC
The DNA here is from genome assembly GCA_037424205.1 of bacterium. GTDB lineage: Bacteria > Pseudomonadota > Gammaproteobacteria > Burkholderiales > Burkholderiaceae_F > Sutterella. The sequence continues at coordinate 1,375 of JAXZEJ010000220.1, forward strand.
TACGACAGCTGGTGCCAGATCGGCATGGTCGGCAGCTTTGCCCACAATGGCTACTTCGGCCTCGGCCGCGAGGAAGATTGGGCCTGTCACGCCATCGAGCATGAAATCTCCGGCTGGAACGAAGCCATTACCCACGGCATGGGTCTCTCCGTCGTGATCCCCGCCTGGATGCGCTACGTCTCCGAACGCACCCCCGCCCGCTTTGCGCAGTTTGCACGCAACGTCTTCGGCGTTGTCGAAGCCGATGACGCCAAGGCCGCCGCCATGGGCATCGAAGCGCTCGTCGCCTTCTACAAGTCCCTCGGCATGCCGACCCGCATGGGCGAACTCGGCGCCGACGAATGTCCCGTCGAGTCGCTTGCGCGCCACTGCTGCCGCCGCGGTCCCGTTGGCCGCATCATGCCGCTCGAGGCGGCCGACGTCGAGGCCATCCTGAAGAGCGCCTTCTAAACGTTCGGATGGCAGTCTCATGGCCGCGAACCCTTGCACGGGATCGCGGCCTTTTTTTCGTTCCGGCGTCGTCCGAAGGCGGCATTTCCATATTTTGTGGCTCCGCGCCTTCGTGCCTCACTCGTCAGCTTGCCGGAAAACCCTCTCGCACATCGATTTCGATTGCATTTGCGAGTTTTGTATGAAAAACTCGTTTTGCGCAAAACACAATATGTTGTGGTTGACGTATTGGCGAACCACATCATGTTGTAACTTGTAGGGTGCTAAATTTAATGAAGGCAATCCTTTTCATAGAAAAAAAGAATAGGGGGCGGCAGGTGGAAAGCGGCGGAGTTCAGGAGTCGGCAAATGCGCCTGCGAGCAGGGAATTCGCCCTTTGGAGCCGGCTTGCTGCGGGCCGGGCGGTGCTTCCGGATGCACTTTCGTCAAGATTTGTCAATACCGCGAACTTCCGTTTCAGGGCAAAAACGCTGTTGAGATTCTCGGAGCTTTTCCATAAGATTAAGTCCCTGCCGCCCGCAAGGCGGCAGTTCGTTTTTTTTGGGTTCGTCCGGTTGCTGTTGGACGGACCGCTGTTGAGAAGGATTTAAAGGACGACGACATGCTGACGGTGATCAAGAAGGACAACACGACCGAAGAGTTCATTGACGACAAGATCGTCGACGCGGTGAAGAAGGCGGCATTCCGCTGCGACACCCAGATCGACGAAGCCGGCCTTGCCCGCATCGTTGATGAAGTCCGCACGCGCCTTGACGGCCGCGAAGACGTGTCCGTGCTTGAGCTTCACGAGCTCGTCATTGCCGTTCTCTCCGCCCAGCAGCACAAGCAGGTTGCCGAAGCCTACGCCGAGTACCGCTACTACAAGACGACGTACGCCCGCACGTTCGAGCAGCTTCGCCAGGACGCCGACGACGTGCTTCGTCTCGGCGACCGAGAGAACGCCAACTACGACAGCTCGCTCGTTTCCACGAAGGGCTCCCTCATCAAGGGCTATCTCACGAAGAGTCTTTACAAGCAGTTCTATCTTTCCGGCAAGGAAAAGTCCCTGATCGAGCGCGGCGACATCTACATCCATGACCTGCGCGACATGATTCTCGGCTGCATCAACTGCTGTCTCTTCGACATCGGTCACGTCCTCAAGGGCGGCTTTGAGATGTCGAACGTCCAGTACTCCGAGCCCAAGTCCGTGCTTTCCGCCCTGCAGGTGATCGGCGACATCACGCTCGTGGCGACCGCTCAGCAGTTCGGCGGCTTTACGCTTCCCGAGCTCGACAAGGTGCTTCTGCCCTATGTCGAGAAGAGCCTTGCCGCCGCCCGCGCCAAGTATCATGATCTCGGCCTTGACGACGAGACCGTCGAGCGCGTCGCCTCCCGCGACGTCGTTCGTGAACTCGAGCAGGGTTTCCAGTCTCTGGAGCTCAAGCTCAACACGGTGCCGTGCAGCCGCGGCGACTTCGCCTTTACGACGATCACGTTCGGCCAGTGGAATCCGGAGAACTTCACGGAGGAAGAGCGCCGCTGGCTCATGACGATCAGCCGCATCATGCTTCAGGTTCGCCGCAACGGCCACGGCAAGGACGGCAAGCCCGTCGTCTTCCCGAAGCTCGTCTACCTCTACGACGAGAAGCAGATTTCTGCCGACAAGTGGTCCGCCGACCTCCTCGACGAGGCCGTCAAGACGTCCGCCGAATGCATGTATCCGGACTATCTGAGCCTTTCTTCCGAAAACGGCAGCGTTTCGGAGATCTTCCAGAAGTACGGTGCCATCACGTCTCCGATGGGTTGCCGCGCCTTCCTTTCGCTTTGGTGCAATGAGGAAGGCAAGGCCATCACGGTCGGCCGCTGCAACATCGGCGCCGTCTCGCTCAATCTGCCGATCATTCTCAAGCTTGCCCAGCTCCGTCATCCGGACACCTGGCGCGAGGATTTCTGGCGCATTCTCGACGAGCGCCTCGAATTCATCCGCTCCTTCTTCAAGAAGCGCTACGACATCATCCGCAACCAGAAGTGCTCGAGCAATCCGCTCGCCTTCACCCAGGGCGGCTTCTACGAGGGCACGAAGAGCCCGGACGATCGCGTGGGCGACCTTGTCCGCTACATGACGGCCTCATTCGGCATCACGGCTCTTGACGAAGCCACCTACCTCTGGAGCGGCAAGCGCCTCATCGAGGAGGGCGGCGACTTCTCCGCGTCCGTGCTTCGCCATCTCAAGGACAAGCTCGCAACGTTCAAGAAGGAGGACGGCTACCTCTACGCCATCTACGGCACGCCGGCCGAATCGCTCTGCGCCACGCAGGCCCGCCAGTACGACCGCTTCTGCCGCGAGGAGGGCGTTGAGAACGTTTTCCGCAGCACCGAGCACTACAGCCAGGAATATTTCACGAACTCCTTCCACGTCAATGTGACCGAGGACATCACGCCCTTTGAAAAGCAGGATCATGAGTTCACGGACTTCCATCTCTGCGAAGGCGGCCACATCCAGTACGTTCGTCTCGACAACCCCGAAAACTTCGAGGCCGTCAAGGCGGTCATCCGCCGCGGCATGAAGAAGGGCTTCTATCAGGGCGTCAACTTCGACAGCGCCTACTGCGGCGACTGCGGCCAGCACAGCACGAACGTGCTCTTCAAGTGCCCGCACTGCGGCAGCTCGAACCTTTCCGTCATTTCCCGCGTCTGCGGCTATCTGGGCTACTCCAACGTCAACGGCATGTCCCGCATGAACGACGGCAAGATGGCCGAGATCCGCAACCGCAAGAGCATGTAAGGCCGTTTCTGATGAACTACATCGGATTGAGCACCTGCGACACGGCCAACGGGCCCGGCGTTCGCGTATCGCTCTTCTGCTCGGGCTGCACGCTGCATTGCCCGGGCTGCTTCAACGAGGAGAGCTGGGACTTCAAGGCGGGCAGGCCCTTCACGGACGAAACCCTTCAAACGCTTCTCAAGGCGCTTGAGGAGGACTTTGTCGAGGGGCTCAGCCTGCTCGGCGGCGATCCGCTCGAACCTGAAAATCAGGGCGAGATCCTGAGAATCGTGAAGGCCGTGCGCGAGAAGTTCGGCCATGCGAAGACCATCTGGCTCTGGACCGGACGCCGCCATGAAAAGGTGAAGGACTGTCCTATCCTCGAATATGTCGACACGCTCGTCGACGGCCCCTTTGTCGAGAAGCTCAAGGTTCATGAAAAGGGCTGCTGGTTCGGAAGCTCGAACCAGCGCGTCATTGCGCTTCATCCCGCGAAATAGTTCCTCCGATGTTCTCGGATTCCTTCAACCGGCTCTTTGACTTTCCCGTCCTGCTCGCCCTTCGCGAGGCGTTTGCCTGCGGAACGTGGGACGGCTGGATGCGCGCGGTGACGGCGATGGGCGACCACGGCACCGTCTGGATCGCGCTCGGCGTCGTGCTCCTCATTTTTCGCAGAACCCGCATGACTGGCGCGGCGATTCTTCTCGCAATCGTGCTCGGCGCCCTTATCGGCAATCTGGGTCTGAAGCCCTTGGTCGATCGTCTTCGCCCGTGCGACATCGTGGGCTTCACGCTTCTTCCGGCCTGTCCGTCCGATCCGTCCTTCCCGTCGGGCCATACGACCGCATCCTTTGCTTCGGCCGCCGTGCTTTGGTTCAGACGGTCGGTCTTCTTCTGGCCCGCGCTCGTGCTTGCGGCGCTGATCGCCTTTTCCAGACTCTATCTGTTCGTGCATTTCCCGACCGACGTCATGGCCGGGATCGTGCTGGGGCTTTGCTGCGCCTGGTGTGCCGCGAGGGCCGTCGAGGCCTTCGAGCGCAGGCGCAGCTGATGCCTTCTGCGGGTTAGTGCTTCGCGGCCGGCGCGAGCGTTTCACCCAGCGGCGCCGCTGCGCCGTCAAGACCCGCGAGCATGAGAAGCATCAGGACTGACTTCTGCTCGCAGCGCCAGACGCCTTCCGGGTTGAACCACTCGGCGAGCGTGTGCGCGCCGAACTCTTCGCCGCCGCGTCCCAGCGTTACCGCAGGGTATCCCTTGGCAATGGCGGTATTGGCGTTGGTGCAGCCGCCGGGCAGGAAGTTGGGCTCGACGCCTGCGGCCTTCGTGACGAGCTTGGCCGCCTGAATGATGCGGGCGTTGTCGGGCTGAGAGCCCGCGGGAATGTCCAGAATTTTTTTCGCCTCCATCTTGAGCGTGCCGGGGCGTCCCCAGCGCGCCTCTTCAAGTTCAACGCCTCTCCGGCATGCGGCGAGAAAGTCGTTGTTGAGCTTTTCCAGAACGTCCTGGGAGTTGGAGCGCAGATTGGCCGAGAACTTCGCATGTTCGGCAATGCCGTGAATGGCCTGGCCTCCTTCGACGAGGCTTACGGTGAAGCTCGTCTTCGGCGTTTCGGGCGCCTCGATGTCAGCTATGAGGCCG
>JAXZEJ010000221.1:0-1769 GCA_037424205.1 bacterium
ATCATGCCCCGCCTGAAGAGCCTCACCGAATTCCCTTCTGAGATCCTTCTTCAGCGCAACAAGAAGCAAGTCTTCACCATTTTCATCGACATTGAAGCTGTACTGGGCAATCATCGACAACCTTATATTTCAATCCGCTATCACGTGAAATTTTTACGGAATTCAAACAAACTCCGTTATTTTAACTCCTGTCATAAAATTTCGCACAATCATCGTCGACAACGTTCTCGCCCTCTTCTCCGGTCCGGCACCTGCCGAAGGCTTCGCCGTTGTAGTCATCGGCTCCGCTGTCGCCGGTCTCTCTGCGGCCATTACGGCCAAGGAAGCAGGTTCAAGCATCGTTGTTCTGGGAAAAATGCCCTATCGGTGGCAACTCCAACTTCACCTCCGGCGGCATGAAGGGCTGCCACAACAAGAACAGTCCAGCGCTTCTCAAGACGCTGACTAAAAATGCCAAATATGCCGAAGAATGGCTTGTCGACGATCTTGGTGCACAGTTCTGCTTCCGCAAGGAATGCGGCGGCCAGTCGTTTGCCCTCGGACACGGTTCCTGCGATGATTCCGCAGTCGGTCCCGAAATCCTTCGTGTCCTTACGAAGCACATGGCGGCCGACAAGATTGACATTCGCCACCCCAACCAGGTCGTTGAAATTCTCATGAAGAACGATCGCGTGGTTGGCGTCAAGGTCAAGACGTCCAAGGGAGAATCCACGATTGATGCGAAGGCCGTTGTGCTCGCCATCGGCGGTTTTAGCGCAAACCATGCCATGGTTGAAAGTATCGTCCGGAACTCAAGGGCAATCATGCAGGTGCTCTCGGTGAAGGTTTGACGCTTGCAGAAAAAATCAGCGCCTCCTTCACGGACAATGATCAGATCCAGATTCACCCGACCGTTGTTCCGAAGAATGGCCACCTGATTTCCGAATCCATGCACGACCGCGGTCCAATCCTCGTGAGCAAGGAAGGCAAGCGCTTCACCAACGAGCTGCTGACTCGTGACGTTGCATCCAAGCAGACGGACGGTCAGACCTACCTGAGCGATGACCAGTCGATCTTTGATTCGAACAAGCTCTCCCGCGGCTACTTCGAACACGGCTATTCCGTCAAGGGAGCTGATCTCAAGGATCTTGCCACGAAGATCAATGTTCCTGCCGATGCGCTTGAAACCACTTCAATCAAGGCACCAGAATGCGGCATGCAAAAGGCCGCTTCTCACACAGCATGTGCAATTCGCGGCCCGTCACATCGCACCTCCCATTAGAAGACGCCGAAGAAGATCATGTTTGCCTATCACTTGATATTGTATTCGCACTCCGAGGCTTCTTGCCAACTCACTGAAACCGCGATTTCACGGAACTCCTGGAGAAGCTTCCGCATCGGCGCCAACGCGCTCATTCACGGCAGCGCGCATGTCTTTCCGTCCTTCGTCGTCTCGATCTCGGGCGGCAAGGCTGCTCTCGAAGCTCAGGCCGACAAGATGAAGGCCGCCGTCGCCGAAGGCTGCATGGCCGAAAACGACTTCCGAGGGGTCAAGCCTGGCGAAGTCCGCAAGGGCGTTGTATCCGACATCCGCTGGTCGGTGAAGTAAGCCCGCCTCGTCCGGCTTGATTTCGAGCCGGACGAGAACTCCTCACAAAGTAAAGCCCGTTTATCGGATCACTCCGAATCCGATCCGTTCAAACTGCTGACGCACACCCGCCGTCAGCAGTTTTTTTTCGCAACAATGCATGTCGCAGACACAAATTCGTACAAATCCCATACCCGAAATC
>JAXZEJ010000222.1:0-7311 GCA_037424205.1 bacterium
TTGATAACCGCCCACTGCGGATCCGCATGGTGGGTGGTGTGGAAGGGGCTGAGGACATAAAGTTCTCACCCCTATCCGATTCTAGGAAGACAGTTCGAATCAGTCGCGCTTTTGCTGTGTGATCAGCACGCGAACTGCGCCGTCATCGCCATCCTCGGGCGGACACTGAACGAAGGCCATCACTTCGGGGCGCTGCTTGAGCCAGCGGCGGACCATGTCGCGGAGAACACCCTGGCCCTTGCTGCCGTAGCCGACACCGTGAACGATGCGCAGGCAGCGATGGCCGCGCATGTGGTTCTCGACGATGAAGCGGGCGACGGCTTCGCGGGCTTCGTCGACGCGCATGCCGTGCAGGTCAACGGCTGCTTCGACCGGCCATTCGCCGCGGTAAAGCTTGCGGGGGATGTCAGGCGAGACACCCTTGCGGTGCATCATGCGGCCGTCTTCGGTTTCAAGGAAGATCGTCGCATCGAGAAGATCCGACATCTGAGACTCGGGCTCCTTGTCTTCACCGGTGCCGAGATTGAGGGCAACGGGACGGGGCTTCGGCGCCTTGGTGTCGGCAAGATTTTTCTGAGTCATTTTGCGAACGCCGAATTCCGCCATGGCGGCGGCAAACTGGTTCGCCTCTGCTTTGCGGCGGATTTCTTCCGCTCGACGCTTCTTTTCGGCCGCCTCGCGGGCCTTGGCCTCTTCCTTGAGGGTCTGGCTGACCTTCTTGAGGTCGGCGAAGTTGTTGATGACAGGCATTTTTTTCTTTGTGTGAAATTACTGCTGATTTTCGAGGAAACGCTGAGCGTCAAGCGCGGCCATGCAGCCGGTGGCTGCGGAGGTGACGGCCTGGCGGTAGGTTTGGTCCTGAACGTCGCCTGCAGCAAAGACGCCGGGAACGCTGGTGGCGGTCGCGGCGGAGCTGCGCGTGCCGGCCGTGACGATGTAGCCGTGGTCAAGCTCAAGCTTGCCTTCGAAGAGAGAGGTGTTCGGACGATGGCCGATGGCAATGAAGACGCCGTCGACGGCGATCGTCTTGTCGGCTTCGTTCTTGGTGGAGGCGAGCTCAAGACCAGTGACGCCCTTGCCGTCGCCGAGGACTTTCTTCACCGTGCGGTCAAGTTCGAGAGTGATGCGGCCTTCCTTCACGGCCTCCATCAGATGGTCGACCATGATGGGTTCGGCTCGGAAGGTGTCTCGGCGGTGTACGAGCGTGACATGGCTGGCGATGTTGGAAAGGTAGAGTGCCTCTTCGACGGCCGCATTGCCGCCGCCTACGACTGCAACGGGTTTGCCGCGATAGAAGAAGCCATCGCAGGTGGCGCAGCCCGAAACCCCCTTGCCCTTGTACTGTTCTTCGCTTTCAAGGCCGAGGTACATGGCTGAGGCGCCCGTTGCAATGATCAGCGCGTCGCAGGTGTATTCGCCGCCCATGTCGCCCTTGAGCGTGAAGGGGCGCTTCGAAAGATCGACGGAGGTGATCTGGTCGAAGGCGACTGCGGTGCCGAAGCGTTCCGCCTGCTTCTGAAGGCGTTCCATGAGCTCGGGGCCCTGAATGCCTTCAACGGCAGACGGCCAGTTGTCGACTTCAGCCGTTGTCATGAGCTGGCCGCCGTGATCCATACCAGTGATGAGCATGGGCTTGAGATTGGCGCGGGCGGCGTAGATGGCGGCTGTGAAGCCGGCAGGGCCGGAACCAAGGACGATGAGCTTGCTGTGTTTGGCTTCCATTGGAAAATCTCCGGTGTGCCTGCGCATCAAGGCGCAGGCTTGCATGATGCGCACGCGAATGGGTGGCTTCGTGCAAAATGATAGATGAATTTGATTTTAGACCTAAAATTAATAGCGATGCCTTAAGACGTCCGGGCCCGGCTAAGCGGGGCAATACGCTGTAACGATTTCCATGCGCGGCAAATCGTCGCTCGGACTAGGAAAATGGGCGACGGCGCCGTCCGAACTTTTTAGAATGAACGATAAGGTGGAGGCAAAGAGAAGCCTCCCGACACGTCAAGCACAAAAATGGCAAGAGAAACGAAAAAAGGCACCCGCAAGCAGAAGAAAAACGTTCAGGAGCATGGAGTTGAGCCGATGACTTCGGTTGCGCCCGGGCGCGACCTCAAGGGGTTGTTGTGCGCCTGGGTCATGAGTACGGTCCGCACCCTTTGGGCGTGGAGCTGGTTGCTGTCCGTGTTTCTTGCCGTTGTTCTGGCGCTGACGCTTGGCAGCTATTCGCTCAATGATCCGTCCTTTTCAGTCTCGACGACCCGCAATCCTGAAAATTTCTGCGGGGCGCTTGGTGCCTGGACGGCTGATCTGATGCTTTCGGCCTTCGGCTTTTCTGCCTGGTGGTTCGTGCTCGGCAGTGCGATGATTGGATTCTTTGCCATTCGCACGGCCTGGCGCCGCATGAACGGCGAGACGGATCCGCTTCGCATAAATCCGCCTAAAATTACTGCGGCCGTGGGCTTCCTGGCTGTCCTTGTCGGCTCCACCTGTCTTGAAGCCTTGCGTCTTCGCCGTTTTCAGATGATTCTTCCGGGAGAACCCGGCGGCATTCTTGGAGACTCGCTTGCCTGGGGCATTCGCCACTATATCGGCGTCGGCCTTTCCACAGTGCTCTTTGCGGCACTCATCGCCGTAGGTCTATCGCTTCTGATGGACTTTCAGTGGGGGGATGTCGCCGAACGCGTGGGCAGCGTCATTTGCCGATGGATTGTTGATCCCGTCATGCGTCTCTTCAAGGTCAAGGGCCGTGAAGAGGAGCTTGTGCGTCAGAACGAGTCCGGTGCAGAGACTGCCGAGGTTGGCATCGTTCCGATTGTGCGCAGTGCCGAGGATTCGGTGCCGGCAGTTCCTGTTGTTTCGCCTGCTCCCAGTGAGTCTCCGGTCGAACCACGACAGCCGTTTGTCAAAACTGCGGCGCGCGCCGAGAGCAAGCCTGCGACGAAGCCGGCGGCCTGTTCGCTCAGCATGTCGCTTCTCGACGAACCCTCTGAACGCAAGGAGGCCAACAGCGCGGAAGATCTGCAGATGACGGGACGTCTGATTGTCTCCAAGTTGAAGAGCTACGGCATCGAGTCTTCGATCGGTGGGATTCAGCCCGGTCCGGTCATCACTCAGTACTGGCTTGAACCCGGTCCGGGCGTCAAGGGATCCCAGATCGACAATGTGCGCGACGACCTTCGCCGAACGCTCGGCGTGCAGGCGGTTCGAGTGGTGCCTAGCATTCCCAACACAAGCTTCATCGGTCTTGAGGTTCCGAATCCGATCCGTGAAACCGTTCGACTCAAGGAGATTCTGGACAGCAAGGCCTTCCGTGAAAGCACGGCGCCGCTCACGCTTGCTCTTGGCAAGGACATTGGCGGCAAGGCCTTTGTGATCGATCTTGCCAAGATGCCTCATCTGCTTGTTGCCGGCACGACCGGCTCGGGCAAGTCCGTGGGCATCAATGCGATGATTCTCTCAATGCTCTACCGCAATTCGCCGGCGGATCTGAGGCTGGTCTTGATTGACCCGAAGATGCTTGAATTTTCGCTCTACAACGGCATTCCGCACCTGCTCTGTCCGGTTGTCACAGACATGAACAAGGCGGCTACCGCTCTCAAGTGGCTTACCCGTGAAATGGACCGCCGCTATGCTGTGATGAGCAAGCTTGGCGTGCGCCACTTCAACAGCTACAACGAAAAGATCCGCCGTGCTGCAGAAAACGGTGAGACGATCCCGGATCCGATGCAGGCGCCTGAAGATCCGATTCAGAAGCCGCTTGAAGTCTGGCCCTTCATCGTATGCATCGTCGATGAGCTTGCCGACTTGATGCTTACAAACCGCAAGGAGGTCGAGGGCGAAATCACCCGACTGACGCAGAAGGCTCGTGCCGCCGGCATCCATTTGATCATTGCGACGCAGCGTCCGTCCGTTGACGTGGTGACCAGTCTCATCAAGGCCAACGTTCCTACGCGCATTTCGTTCCAGGTGGCATCCGGCATCGACAGTCGGGTTATTCTCGGAGAGGCCGGCGCCGAATCCCTGCTAGGCTGGGGCGACATGCTTCTGAGACGTCCCGGAGTTCCGCAGTCGACCCGCATTCAGGGCTGCTTCGTGGCTGACGATGAGGTGCTTCGTGTCGTTACGGAACTTCAAAAGATGGGTGAGCCCGCCTATATCGACGGCGTGACCGAGGATTCCGGAGACGATGACGGTGATGCCGATTCCGGTGCAGGCGGAGGCAGGCGCTCGGGCGAGTCCGATCCGCTCTACGATAAGGCGGTTGATCTGGTGCTCCGCGAGCGCCGTGCGACCATTTCTTTTGTTCAGCGTCATCTTGGCATCGGCTACAATCGCGCAGCCAATCTCCTCGAAGCCATGGAGGAGGCTCGTGTGGTAAGCAAGGCCAACAGCATGGGCCGCCGTGAAATTCTTGTACCGGAGAACTAAATGACCGATCTGATGCGCCGAGCCGTTATTCTGGGGCTCTGTCTCGCGCCCGTTTCATCTTTTGCCGGAAGTGCTCCGGCGTCGACTGGATCGCTGGCAAAGCTCAAGAAGTTCCTGAAGGCGACGACGAGTGCCCGCGGCACTTTTACCCAGATTGTCAGGGATCGAATGGGGCTTGAGGCGGCAAAGCCATCTTCCGGCTATTTCCGCTTCATGAGGCCGGGCCGTTTTGAATGGACTTATGAGAAGCCCTACGTTCTGCGGATCATGAGCGACGGGCAGACGCTTTGGATTCATGATCCGGAACTTTTTCAGGTGACCGAGAAGGCGCTCAATGGTGCATTGCCGTCGACGCCCGCTGCCATTCTTTTCGGCGAACGCGATTTCGAGCAGGACTGGAACGTGAAGGAGGTTTCGGATTCTGTGCTGGAAGCTCGTCCCAAGAGTCCTGACGGCTCCTTCGAGTCTGTGCGACTTGAATTCGACGGACGCGGGGAACTCGTCGGGATGCAGTTGGTGGACATGTTTGCTCAGCAAACGGTTCTGACCTTTGGCAACATCGTGCGCGAGGCAATGGATCCCGCTTCCTTCAAGCTGGAAATTCCCGAAGGCACAGACGTCGTCAAGTCCGCATTCTAAGATCGCCCGCCCCCTGTCGGTACGGGAAAGCCTCACCGAGGATCGTGTCTTGAACTGATACAATGAACCCTATAGCAGGGGAAGCATTTACGGCTATACCCGGCACAGTTTTTTTTGAAGTATCAGCAAGGTCCGCTTCGGCGGACTGTTTTGGGTGAGCCGGTATGCAGGACAACATGCGCAGAGTTCTGATTGATCGACTGCTTTCTGACAAAAGCGTCGTGACTCTTCAGGAACTGCAGGATGTTCTGAAGGTCAGCGTGCCCACGATCAAGCGCGATCTGCGCTACATGCGCAAAGAGCTGAGAGCACCGATTGTCTATTCGCGAACTCGCGGCGGTTATTTGTACGACCTGCCGGCGGGCAAGCCCCGCATGGGTCCCGAGCGCCAGAGATTTTGGTTTTCCGCTCAGGAACTCTATGTAGTGGTGAAGACGGTCGACATGCTCAAGGCGCTTTCGAAAGACAAGTCTTCAGTCATTCTCAAGGATCTCGAGCCCTTGCGCTCCCGCGTGGCGGGACTGCTGAATTTGGGAGGAAAGAGCCCGCGTGAAATTCTCGGCCGCGTAAAGGTCATTGATCATGCGGTTATCCACGGAGAACCCGAAGCCTTTCTGACCATTGGAAGCGCGCTGCTTGAGCACAAGCGTCTGCAGATCGCCTATTACAGCCGCACCCGCAAGGTCGAATCCTATCGCGAGATCTCGCCTCTGCGTCTGGTTCATTACCGAAACCACTGGTACCTCGACGCCTTCTGCCATGTCACAAACGCCTTGAGAACGTTCGCAATCGACAACATCCGACGCGTTACTGTGATGGCGACGCCGGCCAAGCGAGTGCCGCTTCATGCGATCGAGTCTCAGCTTGATCGAAGCTACGGTCTCTTCATGAGCGGCGATCCGAAGCTTGCCGTGTTGAGATTTGATTCCGATGCGGCGCCGTATCTCAAGCGAGAAACGTGGCATCCGAAGCAGACGCTCGCCGAGCAGGGAGACGAGGTGGTTCTGACGGTTCCGTATACGAACCCGACGGAGCTTATCGGCGACATCTTCCGCTGGCGCGAGCATGTTGTTGTCGAGGGACCTGAAGAACTGCGCCGTGAAGTCCGTGATTGTCTCCTAAAGACATTGAGTCGATACAAAGACTGATGCCGCTTTCCAGAGCGGCTCGCTTTGAGCATTGACGACATACAGGAACTTCAATCATGACGGAAGAGAAGGCCAGGGCGAGAAGACATCGCGGCAGGCGTCATCGCCGACCGAATCTTCGAGATCTGCCAGACATCTTTTTCTGCGGCGATCCGCACGGCACGTTTGATCAGATCAACGAGGCCGCGCGGCTTTACTCGCCCGATGCCATGGTCATTCTCGGTGACCTTCAGCCGCCTGCGCCCTTGCAGGTCGTGCTCGAGGAGGCGCTTGCCTACACGGATATCTGGTGGATTCCGGGCAACCATGATACGGATTCGGACGAGTTCTACGACCGCCTTTGGCGCAGCGAACTTGCAGGACATAATCTGCACGGGCGAGTTGCCTGCGTGGCCGGGCTGCGCATCGGCGGTCTGGGCGGTGTCTTTCGTGGTCAGATCTGGATGCCAGACGGCAATCCGAATTACTACAGCCCGGCGACCTTCATGCGCCGCGTAGGGCAAGGCAATATTTGGCGAGGCGGTGTTCCCCGCCGTCACCGCTCGACAATCTTTCCTTCTGTATTCAGCAATCTGCAGAGGCAGAAGGCCGACATTCTCGTGACGCACGAAGCCCCGTCATGCCACAAGAAGGGGTTCCCGGCGATCGACAGGCTCGCCCGTTCGATGGATGTGAAATGGATTTTCCATGGTCATCAGCATGAGGACCGCGCCTACGGCGTGCAAGGGTCGATTTTCACGCGGGCCGTGGGTTATCAGGGTGTCGTGAACCTCAAGGGCGAAGTAGTCATCTCGGCCAAGCTTGACCCGAGAGAGGAGGCTGCGCTTCATGCGACCGACGAGTGGCGCTATATGTCCGATCGCAATCCGATCATTGTTCGTGATGAGGACGGTCATATTTCACTTGTGCCCGAAGGCCGCGAGTGCATTCCTGCGATTCTCCCGGTCTGTGATCGACTGATTGCCAGTCTCAAGAAGGCGAGCGAGGAGATGGAGGCCGGCGCTGCGTCCGATGGCGAAATGCAGAATTCTCAAAAGACGGCTAACGTTCCTGCAAAACAAGCAGGCGGCAAGCCGGGGAATGACGAAAGGAGAACCCG
>JAXZEJ010000223.1:0-1890 GCA_037424205.1 bacterium
CCGAGCTCCTCGGCCTTGAGTGCTGAGGTGGCGGAACCCGGTTCAGACGGCTTGACTACTTAGTCCTTGCGCTTGTTGTTGGCAAAGAAGTTGGCAGCCTGGATATCCTTCGTGCGGATCGTGAAGACCTGGTTCGTCAGATCGTCGGTGAGCGCTTCGGCGTCGTTCATGACCTTGAGGTTGAACTCGTTGAGAAGCTTCTTGGCGGCCTTCGGATCCTTCTTGACGATTTCCATGTACTTCTTTTCCATGTCGGCCTGAGCCTTGGCGGTGTCGGCTTCAAACGTCTTGTAGGCAGCCTTGACGACCGGAGCGAGCTTCTGGTAGTCCGTCATGACAAGCGTCTGAAGCTTGCGGTACTTCCAGTAGATCGACTGGTTGTCGGCCTTGTCCGTGCCCATGCCGTAGTGAGCCGGGTAGGATTCAAGACCGTGATAGTACGGAACGTAGCAGGAAAGGTCGGCCATGCCGATGCCGACGTAGGAGACTTCGCCGATTTCCTTCGGGAGCCACGGACGAACCTGCATGACGTGGGATTCATACGTGCGGAAGACCGAAATCGGACGCCACTTTTCTTCGCCGTTCAGAACCGGGCTGTACGGGTCGTGTTCTGTGCCTTCGTAGTGATTGCGAAGAGCCGTCTTCATGTCTTCAACGGTGAGCTTCTTTTCGGGCTTGAGGTAGACCGGATAGGTGCGGCCTTCATCGGGCTTCTGTTCGAGGCTCGGGTTGAAGAGCTTCTGGATCTGCCAGACGCGCGGGTCGTTGTAGACGCGGTCGCGGGCGTCGTCGCGGGTGTAGGCCTTGGAGAAGTTGAATTCTCCGTCCTTCTTCGGATCGTAGAAGCCGTTCTTTTCAGCCCAGCTCACGAGCGTCTTGGAGGCCATGAAGTCGCTGCTCTTGGCATCGTACTGCTGCAGACGACCCTGGTTGCCGGAAGCGAAGTACGTGTCCTTCGGGGTGCGCTGGGCGATCCACTGGTGGCCCGTGCCGGTTTCGAAGTACCAGACTTCCTTCTGGTCGACGAACACAACGCCGAAGCCTTCACCGGCGCCGATCGTTTCAACGATGGAGCCGAGGATGGCGATGCCTTCGCGGGCGGTCTTGGCGCGCGGAAGGATCACGTCATGAATGTCGTCTTCGGTGATGCCGGTTTCTTCGTTGTACGGGTCAAGCTTGAGGGCGTCGTCACGAGCAAAGATGGATTCCGTGCCGGAAATGCCCACGCCGGCTTCGTTGTAGCCGACAGCGCCGTGGAGCTGCGTCTTCCAGTTGGGAACCGTGGTGTAGCGCATGCTGCCCTTCGGGAGCGGATATTCGAAGTTCGTCGCGCCGTCGTGATCCTTGGTGCGGTACATGCCGGTCTGGTTGTGCTTGGCCGGATGGATCACGAAGTGCTGTGCCTTGAGAGCGTTGCTGTCGGCCGCGCGGGCAACAAGGAAGGATCCGTCGGCGGTGGCGCCTTCACCCACGACAACGGTGGTGCAGGCCAGCGCGGAAGCGGAAAGCGCGGTCGTAACGGCGAGCGTCAGAGCAAGCTTGCGAAAGAACATGGTTGGTCTCCTCGTATTTAAAAGTCCCACCCTATTGGTCAAAAGGGATGAGCGGGACTTCAGCGAATCGTCCGCCTCGGGCGCGCCGGCACTTCGTCAAGCCTCATTCGCGACGTCCGGCGGTTCGGAATAAGCGAAGGGCTTTGCGCCTGTTTCCCGACTTGCAGGAATATCAGGCGTCTGCGAAGTATCGGCAGCGGCGGGACGCGGACGGTTCATCGAACCGTCGGTCTGTCTGTCTAGGCGAAACATCTTAGATGAGTTGATGGACCTTGAGCAATCACTATCAGGGAAATCATTATTGCCACCTAGCACTAACCCGAATTCCGGACATGAA
>JAXZEJ010000224.1:0-9774 GCA_037424205.1 bacterium
TGGGTGGTGTGGAAGGGGCTGAGGATATAAAGTCCTCACCCCTATCCGATTGTTGGGTTAGCAAACGCCGGGGCATGATCGCTCGCCGGATTTTTGTTAGAGTACTGCGCATGAGCAATGATCTTTTCGGCGGCGAACTTCTGCCGCCAGACGCCAAACCCAAGTCTTCTATCCGAAGCAATTCCGAAAAGGACTCTCAGCCTATGCTGAGACCGTTGGCCGAACGCATGCGTCCGCAGACTCTCGATGAGGTTGTCGGGCAGACCCATCTGCTCGGTCCCGGAGCGCCGCTTCGCACCGCATTCGAGCAGCATCGACCTCATTCGATGATTCTTTGGGGGCCCCCGGGCGTCGGCAAGACGACGCTTGCACGTTTGATGGCTTCGGCATTTGACTTGCCCTTCATTTCCATTTCAGCTGTTTTGGGTGGAGTGAAGGAAATCAGGGACGCCGTCGATTCAGCCAAGGAAACGATGCGTTTGACCGGACGTCCTACGCTTCTCTTCGTCGACGAGGTTCACCGCTTCAACAAGAGTCAGCAGGATGCATTTCTGCCGCATGTGGAATCGGGACTCTTCATTTTTGTCGGTGCTACTACTGAGAATCCCAGCTTCGAGGTTAATTCGGCTCTTCTGAGTCGCTCGACTGTTTATCAACTCCAAAGTCTCAAGCCCGAGGAGTCGGAAATTCTTTTGTCTCGTGCGCTTTCAAAGGAGTTTCCTTCGCTGACGATTTCTGCAGATGCCCGCAGGATCATGATCGAGCTTTCCGATGGAGATGCAAGGCGTCTCCTCAATGCGGTCGATGTCGCCTGCACGATGGCTATTGAGCGAAGCATGACGGAGGTTGATGCTGCTTTTCTAAGAAAGACGCTGCCGGCAACGCTTCGTCGCTTCGACAAGGGGGGCGACAACTTTTACGATCAGATCAGCGCCATGCATAAATCGGTGCGCGGCTCGGATCCGGACGCAGCGTTGTACTGGCTGTGCCGCATGCTTGACGGCGGCTGCGATCCGCGCTACATCGCACGCCGTGTGGTCCGCATGGCAATCGAAGATATTTCGCTGGCAGATCCGCGCGGCACTCAGCTTGCAGTCGAGGCTGCTGAAATCTATGAGCGTCTCGGTTCACCGGAAGGCGAGCTTGCCATTGCTCAGGCTGTTGTCTATTTGGCTTGTGCGCCCAAGAGCAATGCCGTCTACAACGCGTACAATGCGGTTCGTGCATTTGTGAAGGCGGATCGTTCGCGTCCCGTGCCGATGTATCTCAGGAATGCTCCGACGAAGCTGATGAAGGAGTTGGGCTACCATGAGGGCTACCGTTATGCGCATGATGAGCCCGGAGCTTTTGCGGCGGGCGAAATTTATCTGCCTGAAGGGCTTGAAGGCATGAAGTGGTACAAGCCGGTCGATCGCGGCCTTGAGATCAAGATCGCTGAAAAGCTGGCACGTCTCGATGCGCTCAATGACGAGGCGAGAAAGTCCGGTCGCGGCCGCAGGCGAGGACAGGGCTGAAAGAGTTAGAACGCTTCAAAGTCTTGTGCTTATTTGCCTTTTCTCCGATAAAAGGAGAAAATTAAAAGATCGACTTCTGATGGCCGGCGGGTGTCCGCCGGCAACTTTAAAGGTAAAAACAATGCTTGACCTGACGATGCTGCGCAAGCAGCTCCCTGAAGTGGTTGCCCGCCTCGCGACGCGCAACTTTGTGTTCCCTGAAAAGGAATTCAACGAACTTGAAGCTGCCCGCAAGACCGTGCAGACCAAGACCGAAGATCTGCAGCAGAAGCGCAACGCGCTCTCTCGTCAGATCGGCATGGCCAAGAAGAATGGCGAAGATGCCTCTGCCCTGATGGCCGAAGCAGCTCAGATTCCTGAAGAACTCAATAAGCTTGAGGCTGAGCTCGATGATATTCGCACGCGTCTCAACGACATGCTCCTGCGTATTCCGAACCTTCCGCATGAAAGCGTGCCGGTGGGCAAGGATGAATCCGAAAACGTCGAAGTCCGTCGTTGGGGCACTCCTCGCGAATTTGACTTCGAAGTGAAGGATCACGTTGACGTCGGCGCTCCGCTTGGCCTCGATTTCGACACGGCCGCCAAGGAATCCGGCGCTCGCTTTGCTTTCATGCGCGGTCAGATCGCTCGCCTTCATCGCGCTCTTGCTCAGTTCATGCTTGACACGCATACGCGTGAAAACGGCTATGTTGAGTGCTATACCCCGTACATCGTGACCGCTTCCACGATGCAGGGCACCGGTCAGCTTCCGAAGTTCGAGGAAGACCTCTTTGCAGCCAAGAAGGGCGGCGCTTTCGGTGAACAGGAACAGATGTATCTCGTTCCGACCGCTGAAGTTACGCTTACGAATCAGGTTGCCGGCATGATGCTCAGCTACAAGGATCTTCCGCTCAAGGTGACGGCTCATACCCCGTGCTTCCGTTCCGAAGCCGGCGCTTATGGCCGCGACACCCGCGGCATGATTCGTCAGCACCAGTTCGACAAGGTTGAAATGGTTCGCATTGTTCGTCCGGAACACTCTTATGACGATCTCGAGGAAATGACCCGCAATGCCGAGGGCATTCTGCAGAAGCTCGGCCTGCCGTACCGCGTGGTTGCTCTTTCCACGGGTGACATGGGCTTCGGTGCTACGAAGACCTATGACCTTGAAGTCTGGATCCCGGCTCAGAACACTTACCGTGAAATTTCCTCCTGCTCCAACTGCGAAGCATTCCAGGCTCGCCGCATGGGTGCTCGCTTCAAGGACGAAAACGGCAAGACGCAGTATGTTCACACGCTCAACGGCTCCGGTCTCGCTGTTGGCCGCACGCTCGTCGCTGTTCTCGAAAATTATCAGAACGCTGACGGCAGCGTTACGGTTCCTGAAGCCCTCCGTCCGTACATGGGTGGAGTTGAAGTGCTTCGTCCGATCGAAGGCGGCGTTTTTGCGCACTAATTTGATTCGGCATCGCGAGATCCGAATCTGATGAATTGAAGACGGGAGGTTTGACAAAGCCTCCCGTTTTCTGTAATATGCGAAATCTGTTCTCCTTACGGGGAATAGTTGGAAGGATGGCAGAGAGGTCGAATGCGCCGGACTCGAAATCCGGTATACGGTTATACCGTATCGTGGGTTCAAATCCCACTCCTTCCGCCAGATTTCAAGTGATCGGACTTTTTGTTCCGGTCATGATCCCGATTGAAGCCCCGCACTCGGATCGAGTTGCGGGGCTTTCTCTTGTAAAGCCGCCCGATCGCTTTATTTTGGCTCCGCCTTTTTCTACAATGGGCGCAGTTTCTAAATCCCTTTCGTTCGTCTCACATGACTCCGCAGCACATCATTGAAGCAGCGCTCCTGAGTTCGCGGCGGTCGATGCCGGTGCGCGAGCTCAGGCGTCTCTTTGACGACAGACTTAGCGCCAAGTCCGTGAGAGAACTTCTCGCCGCTCTTCAGGTTTTTTGGGAAGAGCGCGGCATGCGCTTGGTTGAGCTTTCCGATGGATGGCGTTTCCAGACGGCGGAGGAGATCGGTACTCAGCTCCAGCGTCTTGATGACGAGAAGCCGCCGCGGTATTCAAGAGCTGCCATGGAAACGTTGGCCATCATCGCCTATCATCAGCCTGTGACTCGAGGAGATATCGAGGACATTCGCGGCGTAACCGTCAATCCGGCGACGCTCAGGCTCTTTGAAGAGCGCGGATGGATCGAGACGGTAGGATATAGGGAGACGCCGGGCAGGCCGGCGCTTCTGGCTACGACAAGAACTTTTTTAAATGATCTCGGTTTAAAGAGTTTGGCGGAATTGCCAGGCTCTGATGCCGAGCCGCTTCCTGACTTTATGCTGTCGGAAGCTCTGCCGCTTGAGGCGGCAGCCGACGAAGGGCCAATGCCGCTTCAGAAGGAGATTGATTTTGAGAAACACGAATAATTCTCGCGGCGGTCGCCGTCCGCAGACCACTGAACGCAAGCGCACGCCGTTCCGCCGTCCCGGTGAAGGCAATCTGCCGCGCAACCGCCGCACGCGTGAAGACGCGCCTTTTTCCGAACGTGCAGGTCTTGCCTCTCCGCGTGATGCTTTTGGTCAAATGGAGGCGGATGTCGACGGCTACCGCGGCTTTGCGGATCGCCCGATTGCGCTCGATATCATTGATCGCGCCCGTCAACAGCAGACGCCTGCCGACCTGCCGACAGAAAAGCTTCAGAAGGCCATGGCGGATGCGGGTCTTGGTTCTCGTCGCGACATGGAGGCATTGATTGCCTCAGGTGTAGTGACTGTCAATGGTCAGACTGCTTCTGTTGGTGATCGCGTAACCGCAGCCGACATGATTCGCGTTGAAGGCCGTCTTGTCCGCCGCGCCATGGCTGCGGCAACAACGCCGCGCGTTCTGATGTATCACAAGATGGCCGGAGAGATCGTTTCTCGCGATGACCCGGAAGGTCGTCCGTCCGTCTTCGATCGCCTTCCCCGTGTTTCGGGCGCTCGCTGGGTGGCTGTGGGTCGTCTTGACTTTAATACCGAAGGGCTTCTCCTTTTCACGACTTCCGGTGCTCTTGCCAATCGTCTCATGCATCCGCGTTACGAAATTGATCGCGAGTATGCCGTACGCGTGATTGGCGAGCTTGAGGCCGAACAGATGCTTCAGCTTCAGCAGGGCATTGAGCTTGAGGACGGCATGGCCAAGTTCGACAAGCTTGAGGATCAAGGCGGTACCGGCATGAATCATTGGTATCTCGTGCAGATCCGTGAAGGCCGTAATCGTGAGGTGCGCCGCATGTTTGAAGCTGTCGGCATGACGGTCTCCCGTCTGATTCGCGTTCGTTATGGTGCTGTGTCGCTTCCGAAGACCCTGCCTCGAGGTAAGCGTATGGAGCTCACGCCTGAAGAAGTTCGCGCTTGGATGCTCGATCTTGACGATGCTGAAAAGAAAATGGCTGCCGCTGCTCCGGCCAAGGCTGAAGCCAAAAAGGCAGAGAAGGCTGCTGCTCGTGAGAAGGCGCGTGCTCGTGCTCGTGCTGAAAGCGAAGCTGAGGCTCGTGAAGCTCGCCGCGGCACTCGTTTCAAGGAGGGTCGCTCGGATCGTACCGGTGTGCCGATGTGGGAGGGGCGCGATATGAGCGATCGTCCGACGCAGCGCCGCCGTACGGGTGGACGCTCCTAAAAAGAAATGGCATGAAAAAGCGGCTTCGCGCTTGCGCGGGGGCGCTTTTTCACCTACAATCGCGGGTGTTCATGAAAACCCGTGGCAATCGCTTGGTTGTGCCCGACCCTGAGCAAACGGGGGAAAGGGTGTTTTCATGGAAAGGTTCAGGCGGCGCAGCTTGAAGAAAGCCGCGCCGTTGCCCTGCCGGATAGAGAATCCCGAGGCCGCATGTTCAGAAAGGACATGCTGAGGCTGAAGACGGACCGCCGGCGTCAGAGGGTGTCGAATGGGCGTTTGCCCATTTTTTTTTATGTTTTTTCGGGCTTCTGTTGATTTTTTCAACTGAAGCTGTTTCAGAAGCGCGCTGTTCAGCACGGATGGCGTCGCTCGAACGGACCGGCCTGTAGCCGTCCGCATTTTTAATAGGAAGTTTGATCAATGACCCAATCCGGAGCGCTTAACGAGCTCGTTGAACGTACCGTCGAAGGCATGGGCTACGAGTTCGTCGAACTTGAGCGCCTTGCCAGAGGCCTTGTCCGCGTGACGATCGACACCACCGCCGAAGGCGGCATCTCGCTCGAGGACTGCGAGCGAGTGAGCGACCAGCTCACCCACCTCTTTACGGTGGAGGACATTCCCTACGAGCGTCTCGAGGTGTCTTCGCCCGGCGTTGAACGTCCCTTGAAGCGTGCTCGCGACTGGGAGCGTTTTGCGGGCGAGTTGGCTCATGTTGAGCTCTTTGCGCCTCTCCGCGCAGAAGGCTTTCCGGAAGCCGGTCGTCGCAAGCTCGAGGGCCGTATCGTCTCCATCGAAGGCGAATCCGGTGCTGAGGTGATTACGTTCGACTTCTTTGAGGTCTTCATCGCCCGCACGCCCGCTGCTGCCGCGCTGGCGCTCAGGGGTCGCAAGAAGAAGACGGCCGAGGTTCCCCCCGTGCGTGTTTCCTTCCCGCTTTCCGATGTCGATCATGCCCATCTTCTTGCTGAATTGAACTTTAAAGGTTGATTTCAATGAACTGCCGTGAAATGCTCGCGCTTGTCGACGTGCTCGCAAGCGAAAAGAATGTTGCCAAGGATATCGTCTTCGGCGTGCTTGAAGCCGCTCTCGCCAGCGCCGTCAAGAAGGCCCAGTTCCCCGGTGAAGATGCCGATGTTGTCGTGCATGTTGACCGTGTGACGGGCGAATTCAAGGCTGCCCGTCGCTGGCTCGTTGTTGCTGACGAAGAAGGTCTTCAGGAACCGGATCGTCAGGAAATGTATTCCGACGTTGCTGAAGAATATCCGGAAATTCAGCCCGGCGATTTCATTGAACGTGAGATCGAAGTGATTGATGTCGACACGACGGGACGCCGCTTCGCCCAGGATGCCAAGCAGGTCATTCTGCAGCGCCTCCGCGACGCTGAACGCGAACAGATCCTCAAGGAATTTCTGGATCGCAATGAAAGCATCGTGACGGGTACGATCAAGCGCATCGACAAGGGCGACGCTATTGTTGAAATCGGTCGTCTCGAGGCCCGCTTGCCGCGCAGCCATATGATTCCGCGCGAAAACCTTCGCACGGGCGACCGCGTTCGCGCTTATGTTGACCATGTCGGCGAGTCCAACAAGGGAAAGCAGGTGTTCCTCTCTCGTACGTCTCCGGAATTCATCAAGAAGCTCTTTGAGCTTGAAGTGCCGGAAATTGAGGAAGGCCTTCTCGAAATCAAGTCCGCTGCCCGTGATCCTGGCGTGCGCGCCAAGATCGCCGTCTTTGCTCGCGATCGCCGCATTGATCCGATCGGTACGTGCGTCGGCATGCGCGGTTCCCGCGTTAATGCTGTTACGAACGAACTCGGTGGCGAACGTGTCGACATCGTGCCTTGGAATGAAGATCCCGCCCAGTTTGTGGTCGGTGCTCTTGAACCTGCCAAGGTTCGTTCTATCGTCATGCTTGAAGAAACCCACACGATGGAAGTCGTTGTCGATGAAGACAACCTCGCCATCGCGATCGGTCGCGCTGGTCAGAACGTGCGTCTTGCTTCCGAGCTCACCGGCTGGCAGATCAACATCATGACTGAAGCAACTGCTGCTCAGAAGCGTGATGAAGAAGTTGCGAAGATTCGCGCCGACTTCATGGACAGCCTCGACATTGATGAGGCCGCTGCCGATGTGCTTATCGGCGAAGGCTTCTCCTCCGTTGAGGAAATCGCCTATGTGCCCGAGAAGGAGCTTTATGCGATCGAAGCCTTCGACCGCGAAACGGTTGATGAACTTCGCCAGCGTGCCCGCAACAAGCTTCTCGCAGATGCCATCACTCGCGAAGAAAATCTTCGCAAGGCCGATGAACCGCTCCTTAGCCTTGATGGCATGGACAACGATCTTGCCAGCCAGCTCGTGGGTCACGGCGTCAAGACTCTTGACGACCTTGGCGAACTTGCTACGGATGATCTCGTTGAAATGACGGGCATCGACGAAGAGCGCGCCAGCAGCCTCATCATGAAGGCTCGCGAACACTGGTTCGAATAAGCAGGTGCAAAGCGAAAGGAGCGCGACAGCGAATGGCGGAGACCGCGCTCCGGGTGAACAAGTAGTTGCCCCAAAAGAAATGGTCTTCTGCCGCGAATGAATAATCGCCGTGCAGTCTTCGTACTTTCTCCCTGTCGTGAGGAAGAGGTGCGAAGAATGTGGCACGGCAGATGCCCTTGGCTTTGAATGTTCCGGATGTCTGCAGACGTTGAGGAATTTATGCTGAGAGCATCGAGGAGAAAGGATTTTATGGCCAGCAAAACGGTAAGCGAATTCGCACAGGAACTTAAGGTGGCCGCCAAGACGCTTCTGGCTCAGCTTCGAGCCGCAGGCGTCAACAAGGCGAGCGAAACGGATGAATTGAGCGAGACCGACAAGACGCGCCTGCTTAACAGCCTGCGCGTCGAGCGTACGCAGTCGGCTCAGCGCAAGATCACCGTCACTCGCAAGGAACAGAGCATCGTTAAGCAGCAGGACGGTTCCGGCCGTTCTCGCGCGATTCCGGTTGAAGTCCGCCGCAAGCGTGTCTTCGTGAAGAATCCGCAGGTGCTCGCAGAGGAGGCTGCCCGTGCTGAAGCAGAAGCTGCTGAAGCTCGTCGTGTTGCCGAAGAACAGGCCGCCGCAGAAGCTCGCGCTCGTGCTGAAGCCGAGGAGCGTGCTCGTGCCGAGGAAGAGGCACGCCGCGCCGAAGAAGAGGCTCGCCGCGCTGAGGAAGCCCGAATCCGCGAGGAAGAGGAGCGCCGCGCCGCCCAGGAACGTGCCGAAGCCGCACTCCGTGAAGCTGAAGAAGCCCGTGCTCGTGAGGAAGCTTTGAAGAAGGAACAGGAAAAGGACGAGGCCGCTCTCAAGGCCGCCCGTCGTGAGGCCGAAAAGGCCAAGCTTGACGCTGAAGTGGCTGCTGCCACTGCCAAGCGCATGGAGGCAGAGGCCGCCGAACGTCAGCGCCGCGAGGAAGCTCGCCGCAAGGCTGAGGAGGAAGCTCGCAGCATCCGCGCCATGATGAACCGTAAAAACAGTGTGCTCACCGCCAAGAAGGCCAAGGCCGCTGAAAAACCTGCCGAAGCCCCGAAGGCTGTCGAGCAGAAGCCTGCCGCTAAGGACGACAAGGCCAAGAAGCCCGCACGTCCCCAGCGTCCGGCTGCCGAACCTCAGCAGAACGCCGGTGAAGCCCGCAAGGGTCATCCGTCCGATCGCAAGAAGGGCGGCAAGAGTGCCGATCGTTTTGGCGACGAAGGCCAGCATCGCCGCACAATCAAGACCCGCGGCGAGGACGATTCTGGTCAGACCGGCTGGCGCACTGCCCGCGGTCGCCGCAGCCAGGACCGCAATCGCCATGCCGAACCCGTTCAGCAGGTTCAGGAACAGGTGGTTCGCGAAGTTCAGGTCCCCGAAACGATCAGCGTTGCCGATCTCGCCTACAAGATGGCCGTCAAGGCAACTGAAGTGATCAAGACGCTCATGAAGATGGGACAGATGGTCACGATCAACCAGATGCTTGATCAGGATACGGCGATGCTCATCGTCGAAGAGATGGGGCATAAGGCTGTCGCTGCCAAGCCGGACGATCCCGAAGCCATTCTCGGCGAAATGGAGAGCGTTGAGTATCCGTCTCTGCCGCGTCCCCCGGTCGTCACGATTATGGGTCATGTCGACCATGGCAAGACTTCGCTTCTCGACTACATCCGCCGTGCCAAGGTTGCCGCGGGTGAAGCCGGCGGCATTACGCAGCATATCGGTGCTTATCACGTCAAGACGCCGCGCGGCATCGTGACGTTCCTCGATACCCCGGGCCACGAAGCCTTTACGGCCATGCGTGCTCGTGGTGCTCAGGCGACTGACGTCGTTATTCTGGTGGTTGCCGCCGACGACGGCGTGATGCCCCAGACGAAGGAAGCTATTGCCCACGCTCGTGCTGCTGGTGTTCCGCTCGTTGTAGCGATCAATAAGATTGACAAGCCGGAAGCTAATCCCGAGCGCGTCAAGCAGGAACTCGTCGCCAACGACGTGATGCCTGAAGAATGGGGTGGCGACGTTCCGTTCTGCCCGGTTTCCGCCAAGACTGGTACTGGTGTTGACGAACTTCTCGAAAACGTTCTGCTTCAGGCTGAAATGCTTGAACTCAAGGCGCCGGTCGAA
>JAXZEJ010000225.1:0-1222 GCA_037424205.1 bacterium
CCCGGGTCCCCGACGCTGAGTTCGGCAGGAGAAAATGACTACTTCGCGCCGATTTCTCCGTTGAGGTCAAACTTGAGCGGATCGCCGTTCGAAGCGAAAAGTCCGCCTGCTCGGCCGACGATGAGCGGATCGATGGCGCCAATCTTCTTCATGTCGCGGTTGTCGTACGGAATCGACTGAAGAAGCACGCGGATGGCGTTGAGGCGGCCGCGGCGCTTGTCCTCGTTGCGGATCACGGTCCACGGCGTTTCGGCCGTGTCCGTCATCTGGAACATGCGGTTGATGGCCTTGGTGTAGTCGTCCCACTTCTCCATTGAGGCGACGTCGACGGGCGAGAGCTTCCAGCGCTTCAGGGGATTTTCGCGGCGTTCGCGGAAACGGCGCTTCTGTTCGTCGCGGCTGACGGCAAGCCAGAACTTGATGATGTGCGTGCCGCCGCGGATGAGGGACTGCTCGAAGCCGGTCACTTCGTTGAGGAAGATCTCGCTCTGCTCGGGCGTGCAGAAGCCCATCACGGGTTCGACCACTGCGCGGTTGTACCAGGAGCGGTCGAAGAAGCAGATTTCGCCCGGATTCGGGAGGTGTGCGCAATAGCGCTGGAAGTACCACTGGCCGGCTTCGTTTTCGGTGGGTTTAGAAAGCGCAACCGTGCGCGCGCCGCGGGATTGAGGTTTTCCGTAAAGCGCCTGATCGTGCCGCCTTTGCCGGCCGCGTCTCGCCCTTCGAAAATGACGATGACCTTGGCCTTCGTGCGCTTCACCCAGTCCTGAAGCTTCAGAAGCTCGACCTGAAGATCATAGAGCTCGCGCTCGTAGAGCTTGTTCGAATAATGGTTCTTGTACGGATAGGCGCCTTCGCGGAACTTGTCCGAAAGGGCGTTCATGTCCGCGGGCGTCTTCGGGAAGAGACCCGCCTGATGAGCCTCCTTCACGAGAAGAAGCTTGAAGAGCGCATCGCGCTCCCCCTGCGTCAGGTCGCGGTTGAGGATGTTGAGAACCTCGGAGGCGGACTCTTCGGGAGACGCCAGCGGGGTATCGCGAAGCTTGTCCCGAAGGTACGTGACGACCTGCGTCATGGAGTCGAAGACGTGGGGCTCGACGGTCTTCGAATCGAGAGAGGCCACCGGGTAGGCGGGCTTCTCATCAATGTCGACAACGTCGAGGGTGGTGCCTTCGGGGTGTTCGTCGTTTTTGTTCGGACGGCGATCCTTTGCCATGTGCAT
>JAXZEJ010000226.1:0-11841 GCA_037424205.1 bacterium
GTCGCGAGGCTTCGTCACCGTGACGAAGAAGGGTTCGTTGCCGACATCGGGAAGCTTCACGCCGTACTTGCCCGGATCAGTCACGATGCGCTTGATGGCCTCAAGCTTGGGCACATAGTTTGCGGTTTCGTTCGGCATGCGCAAATGCAGGTAGTCGGCAGGATGCCGCCTTGCCTTTTGGCGCTTGACCGCACGCTGCACGCTTCCTTCGCCCCAGTTGTAGGCGGCGAGCGCCAGCTGCCAGTCATTGAACATGCCGTAGAGATATTCGAAATAGTCGAGCGCCGCACGCGTGCTTTCAAGCACGTCCCGCCTGTCGTCTCTCCACAAATTCTGCTCGAGCGAATAATGCGTGCCGGTCGCTGGCATGAACTGCCAGAGCCCCGCAGCCTTGGCCCTGGAAAGCGCTTCCGGCTGGAAGGCACTTTCCACAAAAGGCAGGAGCGCAAGCTCCGTGGGCATTCCGCGGTTTTCAACCTCCTCAAGAATGTGATAGAGGTAGCGCCCCGAGCGCTCGAACATGCGGTTCAAATACTCGGGCTTGCTGCTGTAATAATTGAGCCATCGATCGACCTTGGCATTCTCCAAAGCCGGCATCGCATATCCGCGGCGAATGCGATCCCATACATCGACCGGCGCTCCGAGAGCTTCTATGGAACCAAGAGTCACGTCAGCTCCTGCCTGAACAGCAGCTGACGCTCCATCATCGATATCGGCCGCCGAAGCCGTCTTTGTTATGCCCGCTGCGGGTTCTATAAGCAGGAAGGCAAACCCCAAGCTGAGAAGGGGCAGCGTTTTCAGCAGGAGCGATCGAATCTGAAACGGTCTTTTCATGGCGCGGTTAAAAATGATAACGGCATGTCGTGGATCGACAATTGATCAATTTTATCAACCGTTTCGAATTTACAATGCAGGAGTCCTTAT
Source organism: bacterium (assembly GCA_037424205.1). Taxonomy (GTDB): domain Bacteria; phylum Pseudomonadota; class Gammaproteobacteria; order Burkholderiales; family Burkholderiaceae_F; genus Sutterella. The sequence goes on from JAXZEJ010000226.1 coordinate 925, forward strand.
TCAGGCACAATGAGATACATATTCCCGCTGATGCCGAACAATCCGCACTACACCCCATGAACAGCTTTTCCTTTGCAGACTTTTTGAAGACTCCGCAGGGCGAAACCCTGCATGCATGGGAGTCCTCCCAGTACGACGAGTTCTCTGCCGACGCCTTCGGCCGGGAAGCACTGCAGGTCGGCGCCCCTCAGCTCGATACATTGAGAATGAACGGCATCGGCTCTCAATGGCTCACCAGCGACAGCTACGACGAACTCGACGACAGGCTCCTGCGTCCCAGCCTTCACACCGTGCAGGCCGAAAGCGGCTGGCTTCCCTTCCCCGCCGAGTCATTCGATCTGGTGACGCTCCCCCACACGCTTGATTTTTCTCCTTCCGCACATCAAACCCTGCGGGAGGCCGCCCGCGTGCTCATGCCTGAAGGACGGCTGATTCTGACGGTCTTCAATCCGCTCAGCCTCTGGTGGCTTCGTCAGAAGGCGGTAAGCGCAGGCCTCAAGCCCTATCTGCCGACCCGTACGTCACCTGTTCCGCTCTACCGTCTCAAGGACTGGCTCGCGCTTCTGGGCTTCGAAATCGACCGCGGCCGATTCGGCGTCTATTCGCCCAGCTGCCGCACTCTCAAGGGATTCTCGCACTGGAAATGGCTCGACAAGGCAGGAGATCGATGGGCGCCGCACTGCGCCAACCTCATTGTGCTCTGCGCCGTCAAGCGCCTTCCCGGCATGAAGCTTGTCGGCAAAATTCCGCTTGCAAATCCGCTCGACATTTTGACGACCGGATCTCCGCTTCCCGTTCCCAAAGAAGCTCATCGTCAGGCGGAACAAGGTAACTGACGCTACACTGTCAGCTTTCTCAACCGTTCCACAACATCCTCACATGGCACAGCAAACCGAAAAGACACTGGAAATTTGGACCGACGGCGCATGCAAATGCAACCCCGGCATCGGCGGCTGGGGCGCCTACATGGTCTGGGGCGTGCATACCCGTGAAATGTATGGCGGCAGCAAGCTCACAACCAACAATCAGATGGAGCTTACGGCTGTCATCTCAGCCCTTTCCGCTCTTCGCCGCAAGTGTCCCATCATCATCCATACCGACAGCTCCTACGTAAAGGACGGCATCACGAAATGGATTCACGGCTGGAAGCGAAACGGTTGGAGAACCTCCGACAAAAAGCCCGTCAAAAACGCAGAACTCTGGCAGAAGCTTGACGAGCTCACCTCGCAGTTCGACATCGAATGGCGATGGGTGAAGGGACATGCAGGCGACCCCGGAAACGAAAAGGCCGACGAGCTTGCGAACCTCGGCTGTGAGGTTGCCGCCGGCACAAGGCCTGCACCAACATACTGACAAGGGCTCCAAAGTACCACAAACACGGTATTCTTAACCATCGCCTTGCCAATTCAGGAAAAATCCGTATAATTCAGATTCTCAATGCGCGGTTAGCTCAGTGGTAGAGCACTGCCTTCACACGGCAGGGGTCACTGGTTCGAAACCAGTATCGCGCACCAGAATTCCAAAGCCCTTGAAAGCAATGCTTTCAAGGGCTTTTTCGTTTCCAACACAGCAGACACGACAAAAGCGGATCCTCCGTCAAAAAGATCCGCTCTCGTCAACTGCGATCAAAAACCATCGTCAGACGTTGCTCTTCTTTCGGCAGTCTTCGCAAAGCCCATAGAGCACCATGGTGTGGTCGCTCAGCTCATAGCCGTAGCGCTTGGCAACGGCCGCCTGCTCCTTCTCAATGGAAGGCGCAACGAATTCCACCACCTTGCCGCAGTGCAGGCAGACAAGATGGTCATGATGACCGCCGTCCTCGAGCTCATAAGTCGCCCGATCCGTGTCAAAATGGTGTCTGACGATGAGCCCTGCCTGTTCGAACTGGGAAAGCACGCGATAGACGGTCGCAAGACCGATGTCCACGCCAGAGCTCACCAGCTCCTTGTAAAGGTCTTCGGCGGAAATGTGACGGCATTCGCCGTTGTTCTCCTCGGCACGCTTTTGAAAGAGCTCAAGGATACGGAGCCTGGCCGCCGTGGCCTTAAGGCCTGCGTTCTTCAGTTCCGAGGTTTGGTTTCCAGACGTTTCGTTCACGTTAGTCCGTCCCTTCAAAAGTTCATTTACCCGTTATCATACGAGGTTGGTGTAACTTCTGCACACCGTAAAATCGCTCACTGGATTATTTATGCTTGCCAACAGATTCTCTCTTGCCGCTCTGGGTATGGCCGCAACGCTGGCCCTGACCGGCTGCAATACGGTTTCCGAAGTCTGGGACAACCCCCGCAGCATCATTCCCAATTTTCTGCAACCCTATCGTGCCGACGTTCACCAAGGCAACCTGATCACGAGCGAAATGGTTCTGCAGCTTGAAAAGGGCATGACCCAGCCTCAGGTGCAGTTCCTTCTTGGCATTCCGCTTCTGCGCGACCAGTTCCATCCCAACCGTTGGGACTATGTCTACTACCTGCTGCGCGGCAATGACGAACGTCAGCTTCGCAAGCTCACCGTATGGTTCAACGAAGAAGGCCGTGTTGACCACTGGGCATCCGATCCGATGCCCGACGAAGAACAGGCTGACCAGATGATTCTCGGCACGATGAGCAACTTTGAACCCCGCGCGCCCCAGGTTGATCCGGGCGTCACCGCTCAGCACTGATCCGTCTTTGAGAGGAGCTGCATCATGAATCCTCAAATTGAACGTCTGCAGGCACTCGTGGCGCAGCTCATTGCGCGCCTTGAGCATGAAAGATCCGAAAACCGTCGTCTGGCTTCACAGCTTGCCTCGCGCGAGGCAGAACTCGCCCAGACAAAGCGCCGTCTTGAAGACATGCGGCGCAAGGGCGAGGCTCTCTTCAGCGCCGTGCACGGCGGCGATCAGCGGCTCTGAAGGAGAACGCCATGCCTGAAGTAACCGTCAATATTTACAGCCGTTCCTACCGTCTGGCCGTCAGCACCGGCGAAGAGGCCCTCATTCTGCGCTGCGCCGAAATCGTCGACAAGCAGATGAAGGCCATCCGTGAAGGCGGCAAGGTGATCAATCAGGATCAGATCGCCGTACTCGCAGCGCTAGAAGTCGCTTACGAAGCCAACAAGAACGTCCAGAAGAATTCTGATGACGTTCAGCGCGCCACGGCTGAAAAAGATGCTGAAATTACCCGCCTAAAGGCACGAATTGCCGAGCTCGAAGCTCGTCCCGCGCCCGTTTTGCCCGCCGGCAATCCGGACACTGCCACAAAGGAAGCCCTTGAACGGATCTGCCGTCAGTGCGAACAGGCCATCTACGCGAACATGAACCAGGGCAGTGTTCTCTGACCTGTGTTTCCAATTTGCAACGACCTCCCACACGGCGGCTTAAATCCGCTACAATAAATTCAACCCTGCAGCGGTGAGCACCGGGCTCCAATGTTCCTAGAACCAATGCTAAACCCATTAGGTTGGCAGACTCGAGAGCCGATAGTGTGCAGGACACGCGTTGTCCTGCCCGTTCCGCTCCGGAGCCGACCGCCCTGAACTTCCGGTTCAGGTAACGTAGTCCAGCCCCGCCGCAGGTCCCAATTTCCACGGGCAGTCCTTCTTGGAGGGACTGCCCGTTTTGTTTGGATATTTCCTCATGAACAACACAACCGTCATCGAAAGCCTTCTTAACACGGCCCGGCGCTTCTGGCTCATGAAGACCGAACCCGGAGAATGCTCCATCGACGATGCTCTTTCTGCTCCGGGCCGGCGCGTCTCCTGGTTCGGCATCCGAAACTATCAGGCTCGAAACTTCATGAGAGACGACATGACGGTCGGAGATGCGGTTCTCTTCTACCACTCAAGCTGTCCCCAACCCGGCATCGTCGGCCTTGCCCGCATTGCGTCCGAGACCTATCCCGACGACCTGCAGTTTGATCCGAAAAGCGAATACTACGACCCCAAGAGCACGCAGGAAAAGCCGCGCTGGCTTACGCTTGACGTTGAAGCGCTCTTCAAATGTCCGGTCATCGAACTCGGCCGACTTCGCGAAGCACCAGAACTTGCCGGCATGCGAGTGCTTCAGAAAGGAAACCGCCTCTCAATCACGCCTGTCGAAAAGTCGGATTTCGAATTCATCGTGACGCACTTTCTGTAACTCAGCTTCGAGTTCTTCGCATCGCCATAATCATCAGGACTGCACCTGCAACGATGAGCGGGAGCGTAAGCCACTGTCCTCTGGAAAGACCCAGCGCCTGCAGTCCGAGAAAGGCATCAGGCTCTCGGAACCATTCGACGACAAAGCGCGCGACGCCGTAGCCCGCGCAAAAAAGCCCGGACACAAAACCTGCCTTCCTCGGTCTTGCGGATGCAAGCCATAGCACAATGAAGAGCAGCAGTCCCTCGCCGAAGGCTTCATAGAGCTGCGAAGGATGACGTGCAATGCCGTCGCCCGCCTGAGGAAAGATCATCGCCCAGGGCAGCGATTCGTCAGCCGGACGCCCCCAAAGTTCGCCATTGATGAAATTTCCGATGCGACCGAACATGAGGCCGAGCGGCACCAGCGGCGCCACAAAATCCGAAATTGTCCAGAAGGAAATTCTGCGCTGCCTGGCATAGAGGATCATCACCAAAATGACTCCGATGAGCCCGCCGTGCGCACTCATTCCTCCCTCCCACACATGAAGGATCTGCATGGGATGCGAAAGGTAGAACTCAGGCTGATAGAAGAGGCAGTAGCCAAGACGTCCCCCGAGAATCACGCCGAAAATGCCGTAAAAAAGCAGGTTCTCCAGATCCTCTCCTGAAATGCCGCGCCATTTCTCCCGGCTTCGATGCTTGCCCAGAAGCCAAAAACAAAGAAAGCCAACCATGTACATGAGGCCGTACCAGCGCACGGCAAGCGGTCCGAGGCTGACGGCCACGGGATCGAACTGAGGATGAATTAGCATGGGCGTTTGTAGACCTAAACAATCCGAAAAAGCATCTGCACAGAGATAAGCAGGTATTATGAAGCCTTCATAACCTTTTGGCTTCAATCATTCCTGCAAAATGACCACTACACAGCTTTCGGGCGCTGACGCCGCCCGCCACCTCGAGCTGCTCCGCGCCGCTCGGCCGCTCGTCCATTGCCTCACGAATGAAGTCGTGCAGGAAATCACCGCCAACGTTCTGCTTGCGGCCGGCGCATCGCCCGCCATGGTGGTCGCGGAAGAAGAGGCCGGCTTCTTCGCCGGCATCTCCGGCGGCATTCTGATCAACATTGGGACGCCTTATTCCTCCCGACTGCGCGCCATGCACGCAGCAGTCGATGCGGCCAACGCCGCAGGCCGCCCCTGGGTGCTCGATCCTGTCGCAGCCGGCGGCATTCCCTGGCGCGACGGCGTCATCCGTGAGTTCATTGCAAAAGTTCCGACGGTGATTCGCGGCAACGCCAGTGAAATTCTTGCCCTTGCAGGAGAAAAGTACGGCGGCAAGGGCGTCGACAGCACCGATTCGTCCGATGCCGCCGTCGAAGCCGCGGTTCGCCTTGCCGAACAAACCGGCTCCATCGTTGCAGTTACAGGCCAAACCGACTATGTGACTGACGGCGTCCGCACGCTCAGCGTATCGGGCGGAGATCCCATGGCCACGCTCGTCGTCGGTACAGGCTGCTCTCTCTCCTCGCTCGTTGCCGCCTTCTGCGCCGTCTCCGACGATCGTCTGACAGCCGCCGCCACGGCCTGCGCACTCGCCAAAAAGGCTGCTGAAGCAGCCCGCAGCAAGGCTCAGGGTCCCGGCAGCTTCCACAATGCCTATCTCGACGCGCTCTATCTGATTCAACCCGCCGACTTCACCCGCGCAGCATGAGACACACAATGATCGATCAGGCAAAACTTCGTCATCTCCTTCGCTTGTATCTGGTGCTCGATCCCGACTTGTGCGGGGGCCCGGAAGGCATGGTTCAAACGGCAGAAGCAGCGGCCCGTGCCGGCGTCACCGCAGTGCAGCTCCGCGCACCTCATTGGAAGAAGCGCATGTATGCCGAATGCGGCCGCGAACTCCTCAAGGCGATCGCCCCGCATGACGTTCCCCTGATCGTCAACGACCACGCCGACGTGGCCGTCGCCATCGGCGCGCACGGCCTGCACGTCGGCCAGTCGGACCTGTCGCCAGAAGACTGCCGCCGCTTGATGCCGTCCGACATGATTCTCGGCCTGTCCATTTCCAACATGGACGAATGCCGTCGAATTGATCCGAACCTCGTCGACTACATCGGCATCGGTCCTTACAAGGACACAGCCACCAAGAAGGATGCCGCGGCGGCAACCGGTCTTGCCAGCCTCGCCGACATTGCCCGCGCCTCCGTCTGCCCGTCCGTCGCCATCGGCGGCATCAAAGCCGCCGACGTTCCCATCGTCATGCAGACAGGCGTTGACGGCATTGCCGTCGTCTCCGCCATCTGCGGACAGGCGGACGTGCACCGTGCAGTCGGCGCCCTTCTCGACGTCATGCCGTCTTGATCGCCTTCAACAGCAAGACGTGGCATGATGACTGCAGGAGCGGGCTTCTTTCGTACCCTCGATCAAGCCCGTTCCATTCTTCGTTCACGCCTGTCGTCCGTCCATGCCAGACCCCTCACCCAAATCCGTTGTACTCCCAGAAAGCGATGCCCGCGATGTTCTCTTTGCCGAAATGCTTGAGAAGACGGCAGAAGCCGACCAACGCTGGAGCTCGCGTGATCGCGATGCCGCAACACGCGACGCCCAAAAGCTTGCAGGCGAACACGTCACCCCGGCAAGCTTCCTCCCATTGAGAGCCAGGCTCGTTGCCGCACGCCTGCACGCAAACGCTGCAGAAGCCTTCGGCACTGCTTCCTTTGGGCGCACCGCCCTGTTTTTGACAATCATTCTGAGCACCATCGCCTTGATCAGCGGCATGCTCACCGACCGACTTGCCACCGACGGTTCGCGCATCAATCTTCTGTCTCCTCCGCTCCTGCTGCTCGTTGTCTGGAACCTTGCCGTCTATCTGTTCATTCTCATCAAGGCCATCGTTCCGAAACATGCGGCCTTTCGACTTCTTCCCATCAGAGATCTGCTAGTCAAGATTCTTCTGAAAACCGCCGGCCTTTCCGCAGGCTCTTTTGAAGCCCGAACGACGCTGCTTCTGCCTCAATGCCGCTGGATTGTCGCCCGAGCACTGCACCTCGCGGCCATCATGTTTGCTCTCGGCCTTCTCATCGGCATAGCCGTTCGCGGCATCGGCACTGCCTATCTGATCGGTTGGGAGAGCACCTGGTTCGCCGGCGACCCCGAAGCCGTTCACGCCATTCTGGCCGCAGCATACGGCCACCTGCCCTTCTGTCCGCCGATTCCGGACGTCAGCAGCATCGCCGAACTGGCATTCGACGCCCGCAGCGCCACCCCGGCAGATGCCGCTCCGTGGCTGCTTCGCCTGATGTCTCTTCTGACAGTGACGATCATTCTCCCCCGGCTGCTTCTGGTTCTGCAAAGCACTCTCCGCCTTGCCGCGTGCCGCCGTCGAGTGAGCCTTGGTCTGGAAACGCCCTACTACCGCGCCATTCTCTCGGCTGCCAGTGCTCCCGCGTCCAGAACCAGCATCATCATCGACAGCACCGAATCTGCGAACGAGCTTCCCGACCGCTGGCAGTACTTCGCTGCCAGACTCAAGGCCTTACAGTCCGATTCAGGTGTCGTTGAGCTTTTGACGGAAAGCGCATGGGACGACACGATGAGCGAGTGCCTTGCCGGCCTCAAGCCCGCCGTCGTACAACATCTGCTTCTCGCCTTCGACCCGGCCGCCACCCCTGAAGTCGAAGTTCACGGTGCCATGATGGAGGCCGCCTCCGCCTGGTGCGCAACCCGGCACTGCCCCACACCGATCGTCATTCTCGATCTAGCTCAAATCAACGAGCGCTTCGGCAAAGAAAGTCCTACTGCGGGTAGCCGAACAGCGCTTTGGCAAACCTTTGCGGCCGAACGAGGTCTCAAGACAATCGCCGCCGACATAAGCTCTGACAATGATGTTGCCCGGATTTGCGAAGAACTCATGAAATCGAACGGAAACGCAGTCGAGTGAGATAATTCAAGAGCATTCAGAATACGCCTCTTAATAGAAACGCCCATGTCCGAACACGATCAGTTCCGCATTCATCTCAGTCTCGTCAGCCACACCAACATCGGCAAAACAACGCTCGCCCGAACACTGCTCATGCGTGACGTAGGCGAGGTTGCAGACCGCGCCCACGTAACCGAAACAACGGACGACTACGTTCTCGCGCGCGACTCCGCGGGCTGCGAGCTGGTCCTCTGGGACACGCCGGGCTTCGGCAATTCAGTCGCGCTCGCCAAACGCCTTGCGGCGCGCAGCAATCCCATCGGATGGTTTCTATCCGAAATCTGGGATCGCATGACGAACAAGGCCTTCTGGCTCAACCAGAAGGCCATCAAGCATGTGCGCGACATTTCAAGCGTCGTGCTTTACCTCGTCAACGCCACCGATCTTCCAAAGACAGCCCCATACATTTCTGCAGAAATGCAGATTCTCTCCTGGATCGACAAGCCCGTCATTGTGCTGCTCAATCAGATGGGCAAGCCCAGGACGCATGCAGAGGAACAGGCTGATGTTGCCGCCTGGCGAGAAGCCATGTCCCCCTATCCTTTCGTAAAGGACATTCTCCCAATGGATGCCTTCGCACGATGCTGGGTTCAGGAGACGGCTCTTTTCGATGCCATCGGCCGGGCGCTTCCGGCGACCATGCATTCGACCTTCGATACGCTTCGCGACATTTGGACCCGCAGCCGGCGAGCACTCTATCTTTCCTCCGTTGACGCCATGGCGCGCCACATGTGGCGTCTTCTTCAGGCTCACGAACTCGTTCCGGCTCCCACGTTCAAAGATCATCTGCGCTCCTTCGGTTCTCAGATCGGGCTGATCAAAACCCGAAACGAAGCTCTGGAAGATGCCCAGACCGCGCTCTCGGCCATGGCGGCCGACAGCCTATGCTCCCTCACCGACAAGCTCATCAGCATCAACGGGCTTACCGGAAGCGGTGTTTCCCGTGAAATTCTCCGCCGCATGAAGACTGACTGGCAGATGGCATCGCACAGCATCGCCCCCGGCTCCGCTGCCGCCGTCGGCGCAGGCGTCGGCGTAGCTGGCGGGGCAGCCGCGGGCGCTGCCGCCGACATGGCGAGCGCCGGCATTTCCCTTGGGCTCGGCACGCTGCTCGGCGGCATCATCGGCGCCATCGGCGGCGTCGGCGCAGCCACCATCTACAACTCCCGCCATCGCAAGGAAGGCGTAGACATTTCCTGGAGCGAACACGCCGCACAGGACTTCATGCTTGAAACCCTTCTTCTCTATCTGGCCGTCGCTCATTTCGGACGCGGCCGCGGAGACTGGCAAGAAGGCGAAAGCCCGGAATTCTGGAAGAAGGCCGTGCAGGACGCCATAACCGACCAAAAGGTAACCTTCCAGCATATACGCAAGCTCACGCCCGAAGAGGGCGTTGAACAGCTCACCCGCATGACCGACTCCCTGCTGAGAGCCGTCTTCATGCAACTTTACGAACGTGGAATCTGACCAAAATGCTTTCCAAAGGTTTCGCCACCATTGGCCTGCTTCTGGTGTCAAACGTCTTCATGACGCTCGCATGGTATGCGCACCTTAAGCTTCAGAGCGCCAAGCTCATCACAAACTGGCCTCTCTACACTGTCGTCCTTTTTTCCTGGGCGATCGCTCTTTTTGAATACAGCTTCATGGTGCCGGCCAACCGAATCGGCTTTGAAGGCAACGGCGGCCCCTTCTCGCTCATTCAGCTCAAGATCATTCAGGAAGTCATCACGCTGACGGTTTTCGTCCTCTTTTCCATCATTGCCTTCCAACAGCATCTGGCATGGAATCACTTCGCCGCCTTTGCCTGCCTGGTAGCTGCCGTCTACTTTGTCTTCATGAAGTAAGACGACGCTCTTCACGCCCTGAATAAAACAATGCCGCCTGAGTCATCGAACTCAGGCGGCATTGCCATTTTTTCAAGCGGGAATTCAGAACCTTACGGGACCATTTCCTCAACTTCATCCTTCTTGACCGGACGGACGAGGTCTTCACGCTTCACGCCAAGGTAAAGCGCAATGGCCGCAGCCACGAACACGGAGGAGTAGACGCCGAGCAGAATACCAATCGTCAGAGCGAGCGAGAAGTAATGCAGGGCGGGACCGCCGAAGAAGAACATCGAAAGCGTCATGCAAAGCGTCGAAGTATGCGTGATCACGGTACGGGAGATCGTTGCCGTAATGGCCGAGTTGATGATTTCCATCGTATCTGCGCGACGCATCGTGCGGAAATGCTCGCGAACACGGTCGAAAATAATCACCGATTCGTTGACGGAGTAGCCGAGCACGGCCAGCACGGCGGCAAGCACCGGAAGCGAGAACTCCCACTGCATCACCGAGAAGATGCCAAGCACGATGAAGATGTCGTGCAGGTTGGCGATGATGGCTGCAATCGAGAACTTCCATTCGAATCGGAAGGCCAGGTAGATCATGACGCCGAGAACAACGAGGGCAAGCGCCGTACCGCCGTCGCGGGCCAGCTCTTCGCCAACCTGCGGACCGACGTATTCGGTTCGAGTGAGCTCGGCATCGGGGGTCGTCTTGTGGATGACATTCATGACTTCTTCAGCCACCTGACCGGACGTATAGCCCTGCTTGGTCGGGACTCGAATCACGATGTCGGAAGCCGTGCCGAAAGTCTGAACGAGCACCTCATTCGAGACCTGCTTGAGCTCCTGACGAACCTGTTCGGTGTTGGCAGCGGACGGATAGCGGACTTCCATCTGAGTGCCGCCCGTGAACTCGATCGAGAACGCGAGACCGTGCATGAAGATCCAGTAGACGGCAACGATGAAGCTGACCAGCGAGATCAGATTCAGCACATGCCTGTACTTCATGAACGGGA
>JAXZEJ010000227.1:0-6662 GCA_037424205.1 bacterium
CTCCATCCCGCACGAAGCGCCAGTAAGGTCTCAAAAAGACAAAAAAACGCACGATCCGCCGCAAACGGATCGTGCGTTTTTACTTTTGCTCGTGAAGTGCGGGGAGGAGGCCTTTCGGCTTTCTCCCCTTTTGGGGATCAGGGATCAGTTGAGAGTCTTGGATGTGTCGGACGTGCCGGCGAAGAGTGCGGCGACGTCGGCGGCATCCAGCGAGATGGTCCGGCCGCAGAAGTGGCAGGTGACGTCGATCGAACCGCGTTCGGCAATGATGGCTTCGGCTTCTTCGCGTCCGAGGGAGCGAACCATGTTGCGAACGGCCTCGTCGGAGCAGCGGCACTTGAAGACGGGTTTGGCTTCGAGAGTGACGTTGGGAGATTCCTCCCAGAAGAGGCGGCGGTTGATTTCCTCGGGATCAAGCGTAAGGAGTTCCTCGCTCTTGACGGTGTCGGCGAAGATCTTGAGACGCTGCCAGCCTTCTTCGTCGAAGTCTTCAGGCAGGGCCTTGCCGCCGAGAAGGGGCATCTTTTGCAGCATGAGGCCGCCGACGCCGGATTCGTCGCTGGCAAGCTTGATCTTCGTCTCGACCTGTTCGCTCGAGGCAAAGTAGTTGGTCATCACGTCGGCAAACGTTTCGCCGCTGAGGCTCACCACACCCTGATAGGGCTGAACATCAGGGTCTCGGCCCGTCTGGTCGAGAATGAGAGCGCAGCGGCCGCGGCCGCCGGCGTTGACGAGTTCGGTCATGCCGGCATCAGGCTTGATCTCGCCTGCGTCATCACGCATTGTCACGGACACGCGGAAGAGAAGCCCGGGGCGAACTTCCGCGACGAGAAGCTTGACGGGGCCGTCGCCGGCGATCTGCAGGAGTACCGAGCCGTCGAATTCAAGTGCAGCGGCCGCAAGAAGCGCCGATGCCGTCACTTCGCCGGCGAGGCGGCGAACGGCGAGGGGCAGGTGCTGATGCTCAAGCGCGCGGTTGAACTCGTCGTGAAGCACGACAGTTTCGCCGCGAACGGCGGCACGCTGGAAAAGCAGTTTCTGAAGAGCGTCCATTTGAATTCCTGTATGTGCGCACGAAGTGCGGGCTGCGCCGGCGGAACATGATTCCCACCGCAAAGAGAGCGGTCCTTCGTGCTATTGAAGCGATACGCTTTATATGGGGACGTCATTCCATCTTTTCAAGATCTTCGGAAGACAATGTTCGTCTTCAGTTCGTCGCCGTATAATCAAAAGTTGCTGCGTTCCTCTCGTACTAGGCCATTCCGATGATCATCGACCTGCACATGCACTCCAACGTTTCCGACGGGAAGCTTTCGCCCGCCGAGCTTGTCCGGCTCGTGCACGAAAACGGCGTGGAGCTCATGGCTCTCACCGACCACGACACGATGGACGGCGTCTGGCAGGCCGCAGCGGCCGCCGAGGAGCTCGGCGTGGGCTTTATTCCCGGCGTTGAAATTTCGACGGGATGGGGCGGCCGCGTCGTGCACATCGTGGGGCTCGGGGTGGATCCTGAGGCTCCGGGCATTGACGCCTTCTTCAACGGCATCTGTGCGAAGCGAAACAGGCGCGGACAGCTCATCGGCGAGCGCTTCGAGCAGTTTTACGGCATTCACGGCGCCTACGAAGGCGCTCTTTCGCTTGCGGACAACAAGGACAACCTTTCGCGCACCCACTTCGCTCTCTGGCTCATGCAGCAAGGCATCGTGAAGGAATATCAGGAAGCCTTCGACCGCTTTCTCAAGACCGGGCGTCCCTGCTGCGTCGACATTGATTGGCCTGGACTTTCCGAGGTGGTTGACGTCATCCATAATTCGGGAGGCGTTGCCGTCATCGCTCATCCGGGCCGCTACAGTTTCAGCGAGGCCTGGATGCTTGACGAGTTTCTCAAAGCCTTCAAGCAGGCGGGCGGCGAGGCAATCGAAGTCTGTTCGGGCTCGCAGCCGGCGGATGCAAACGTCTTTTTTGCGGATGTCGCTCGTCGCATGGGCTTTTTTGCCAGTTCGGGCTCCGACTGGCATGCTCCGGGCACGGTGCGTCCAATGCCGGGCAGGCAGCCTCAGCTTCCGCCGGACCTCGCGCCCGTATGGCGTCTCATCGAGTGCCGGCGCTGAAAGAATTTCAAACAGTCTGTCGACATTTTTGCGGTTTGCACGGCATGAACCTTATGGGTTTGTGGCAGACTTTCACGGCTGACTTTTTCAAAACCTCTTCGAGGCGAGGCTGCAGCCGCACGCCTCCATGCCACCGGTATCTTCATGATTGCAAACGCCATTCAGATCATCTGCGTCTACGCCATTCCGCTCATCTTCGCCATCACGCTCCATGAAGCCGCGCACGGCTGGGCGGCCAAGAAGCTTGGCGACAACACTGCCTGGATACTCGGCCGCGTGACGGCCAACCCCATTCCTCACATTGATCCGGTCGGCACCATTGTTGTGCCGGGGGCGCTGATTCTGATGTCGGCCCTCACGGGCGGCGCAGGCTTCGTGTTCGGCTGGGCCAAGCCCGTGCCGATCAATCCGCGCTACTTCAGGCACTACAACCGCGACATGATGCTGACGGCGCTGGCCGGTCCTGCGGCGAATATTCTCCAGGCGCTTGGCTGGGCTCTTGTTCTCAAGCTTGTCGTGATGCTCGGCATTTCCGAGCGATTCGTGATCAGCGTCTGCGCGGCCGGCATCTCAGTGAATCTTATGCTGATGGCCTTCAACCTGATTCCGATTCCTCCTCTTGACGGCGGTCGAATCCTTCGCGGTCTCCTGCCGGCGGCGGGGCGAAATCTTCTTGATCGGCTCGAGCCCTACGGGATGGTGATTCTCGTTGTGCTGATGGCGGGCGGCGGCCTCAGCTTCTTTGCCCGTCCCTTCCTTGAGGCCGGCCGCTGGCTCGTGCAGCTGGTGCTTTAAAGGGAGGCTGGCATGGCCCGCAACGACTATTCAGATTGCTTCATGCGTCCGTCGCCCTGGGTGCTTCGTTGGAAGCATTTGCTGCCCGGGCATGGGGAGGTTCTTGACGTCGCCTGCGGGCCGGGTAGACATTCGGCGCTTCTTGCACTCGAAGGCAGACAGGTGCTGGCCTGCGACATCGATCTCTCGGGCGTGGAGGCGCTTGCAACGATGCCGAACGTTACGCTGGAGTGCCGCGATCTAGAGAATGAGCCGTGGCCCTGGAAGGCGGAGCGCTTTGCCGGGATCATCGTGACCAACTATCTGCACCGGCCTCACTTTCCTCATTATTGGAACAGCCTGATGCCCGGCGGCGTCTTCATCATGGAAACCTTCACGGAGGCAAACATGATGATTTGGAACCATCCGAAGAATCCCGATCACTATTTGACGGAGGGCGAGCTTCTCAGGCTGGCGCCGGCCGATGCCCGCGTCATTGCGTATGAGGAGGGGTTGACTCCGGTTGATACGTGTGTTGCGAGGATTGTTCTCATGAAGCATTCTTCAGTCGAGAGTTACGCTCCTCTGCTTGAAGTCGTTTAGGTCTTTCTCATTCGGATTTTCAGCAATCTGCCGCTCTTGGAAACGCCTTGATACGGCCAAGTTTGCTAAACTCTTCAAAATATTGTCGGCCGATTGGCGGCCGGCGGACTCCGCATGGCGGAGATGTTCTTTCGCGGGACTTGTTCCGGATGAAGCCTCAGGACGTTCGTCCGATGCCCGGCCCCGCGCTTTGGTTTCTCTAGCAAAGGATTATCCCGATGAATAAGCGTACGCTGCGTGCCGCCGCCCTTTGTCCGGCTCTGCTGGCCCTTGGCGGCTGCTCGGCTCTTGGCATCAACTTTTCCGACGACAAGGTTCAGTACGAAGCCTCCAATACGCGTGCCAATCTCGAAGTGCCGCCCGACCTCGCGCCGATCGCCAACGACAACCGCTTCGAAGTGCCGTCTCGTCCGGGCGTCGTGAGCGCCAACAACGAACAGGCTCGTGCTCAGCTTGCCGGCAATACGGTTCAGGAGCACGGCGCCATTGTGCAGCGCACTGTCGTTGCCAAGATCATGCGCGACGGCAACGAACGCTGGCTTCGCGTCAACGCCGATGCCGAACCGCTCTGGACGGTCGTCACGGACTTCTGGCCGAGCGTCGGTCTTACGATCCGCCGTCAGGACGCAAAGACCGGTTATCTGGAAACCGAATGGGCTGAAAACAAGGCCAAGCTTCCGCAGGACATCATTCGCGGCACGATCGGCAAGGTTCTTGACTTTGCCTATTCCACGGGCGAGCGCGATCAGTACCGCTGCCGCATCGAGCGCAATGCTGATGGTACGAGCGACATCTTCCTGACGCACCGTTCGATGGTTGAGGTTATTACCGGCTCTCAGAGCGATTCCACCATGTGGCAGCCCGGCCCTTCCGATCCCACGATGGAAGCTGAAATGCTTCAGCGTCTCGCTATCCGCATTGATGAAGAGTTCAATCCGGATGCCGAGCCGATCAAGAAGGCTGATGCCGTTGCGACTGAGGACCTTACCAAGCATGAAGCCCGCAGCGACGTCGTCAAGGCCGCTGACGGCACGCTCGAAGCCGTTGTTCTCAAGGAACCGTTCGATCGCGCCTGGCGTACGATGGGTCTGCTCGTCGACCGCATGGGCTTCGAGCTTGTCGACCGCGATCGTGCGGCCGGCAACTTCATGGTTCGCTATCTCGATCCGGCCTATGAGGCCAAGGTCAAGTCCGATCGCGGCTTCTTCAAGCGCGTGTTCGGTTCTGACGAACCCATCGAAGCACCGGAATATCGCATCCATCTTGGTGATGAAGGCGGCGTGACCCGCATTCAGGTGCTTGGTGCCGACGGTGCCGCAGACACGACGGGTGCAGCCAAGAACATCCTGACGCTTCTCGCCGAGCAGCTCCGCTGATCGTCGTCTGACGCTCCCTGCCGGCGGCTTGCCGCCGGCTAGGTCCAAAGCCTCGGAATTGGGCTCTTTCGAAGAGACCTGCCGAGGCTTTTGCGGTTTTGGACAGTCTGTTTTCCGGAATGAATGATGAGTCTGGCCATCAATGAGATTTTTTCCCTTTCCTTCAAGGGAAGAGCTAGTCGAGGGGCTTATTGGAGATCGCTTGCGGCGCTCGCCGTTCTGGCTGCAGCCGGCGTGCTGGCGCTCGAATTGCTTTCGGACTTCGCCGCAGGCAATGCTGCTCAAAGAGGGCTTGAACTCTTCAAGTGGGGTTGGCTGGCTCTGCTGGCCGTCTTCCTTGTTTCGGCCGTGGTCCGCAGGCTGCACGATATCAGCTATGAGGCGGTTGCCGCGCTCTTTCTGATCGTGCCTGGGCTTCAGATCATCGTGCTGGTCATTCTCGGCCTGATGCCTGGAAAGAAGGGGCTGAATCGCTTTGGGCCGGATCCGCTCGCCGTGATGACGATAAGCGATGCCGCTCCCGTGCACCGCGCAGCTTCGGGAGACCGGACCGAGTCCCGGCATGCTCGTGAAGTGCGCGAGAGGTTCGACGGTGAAGTCGTGGAACCGGGGCCCGATCTGAAGGGCACGGTGGTGCGAGAGCGCATGAGCGCAGAAGCTGAGGACTGGGCTGCGTCCGTCATTGACGAAGCCAAGGAACGCATTTCGGTCTCACCCGAAATGCACGATGTGGAGATCTCATCTGCTCGCAAGAAGCTGGTGGCGGCTCGCAACGAAGGGCGTCTCACTCAAAATGCGTTTGTGCGCTGGGTGCAGATTCTCGAAGGCCTCTGAGGCGGCTTGAGATGCGCTGGAGCAGGCTCCTCGTTGGCTTTTGTCCGCAGTTTCGAAGCGGCAGGAGGCTCTATGCCTGCGAAACTGCGGCTTCGCTTGCTGGCGTGCTCATCCTTTGGCTTCTGATTAATCCGATTGCCGATGCAGAGTTCATCAGCGACGAAATTCTGATGTGGATTGGGCGAATTGTCTATCCTCTGTGCTTTAATTTAATCCTGATTTTCATGACCGTATCGGCGGCTCGAAGGCTGCATGACGCGGGTCATTCGGGTGCCTGGGCATTTCTTATGATCTGCCCCGGCGCAAATTTTTTTCTGATGCTGTACCTGCTTCTGCGTCCGGGGCTTGAACAGCCTACGGGCTGGAGACGTCTTGAGGATGCTGTTGCTGAGTGCGGCTGGGAGTGAACAAAATGGCGCTTGCCGTCAAGAAAGACATGCTCGTAACCCTGTCCGTGCGCATGGCGGACATGTCCGGAAAGATTCTTGAAGAATCGGGTCCCGAGGGGCTTACCTACCTTCATGGGCATGGCGACATCTTCCCGAAGCTCGAGGCTGCCCTCGAAGGACGCTTCCCGGGCGAAGGCTTCTTCATCAAGCTTGAGCCCGAAGATGCCTTTGGGGAATACGATCCCGACTCGCTCGTCATGGTGCCTGTGGAACGACTCGGAAATCCGGAAACCGTGGTTCGCGGCCTCGTCTTCGAAGGCGTGCCCGGTGAGGCCAATGACGGCCGCCGCTGGCATGTGACTGATGTGGCCGACGGCATGGCCGTGCTTGAAACCAATCACCCGCTCGCCGGCATGGCGCTTCAGTTCGAGGTGAAGGTGCTTGAAGTGGCCGAGCCGTCCGATGAGGACACCGTGGGCGACGACAACGTTGTCGTGCCGGGCTTTCTGTCGATTGCCGACCGCATTGTCAGTGAAGACGAAGAGGACGATAGCGACGAGGAAGATCGGAAGAGC
>JAXZEJ010000228.1:0-1268 GCA_037424205.1 bacterium
ATTCCTTGGCGTTTTCCAAAGCCAGCGTGTTCACGCGGGAGGCGCCCGGAACGGCGGCATCGCTCGAAACAAAGTCGATGTTCGTGTCGATGAGGCCGTAAACCTGCACATTCGCAGCCTGGGCGCTCATGGCCGCGGCGGCGACGGCGAGCGCAATAAGAGACTTCTTCATGATCTTATGATTCCAAATGAGTTGAATTGTCCGAAGCACAGCGTGCTTCTCGACCCGAGGCACAAGCCTCTCCCGTAGTCGATGCGGAATCATACCGTACTGTACGGTACCTTTCCGAAAAGTGTTGCATATTCAACACACATCAGCGTGCCGGAAGGATGACGATCGATTGAAGGAGGCGGGAATCGACAACAAAAAAAGCCCGTCCGAGCTTTCCTGCAGGAAGCTGCAAACGGGCCTGAAAGGCTTCCTTCCGGACAGGGGAGCCCGGAAGGAAGGCGATCCGAGAAAATGAATGCTCAAGAATCGGGCGATCAGAAGCGGTGGACGATGCCGGCCGTGAATTCATAGCCGTTGGGCTTGGCTTCGGTGGCGGCGGTTTCGACCTTTTCCTGAGACCAGCCGGTCATGGCGTAGACGGCGGTGCGCTTCGAGATGGCGTAGTCGTAGCCGAGAGCGGCAACAACGCGCTTGAAGTCGACGTCGTCCTTGTTTTCCATGTCGCGGTAGCCGAGGCTGGCCTTGGCAACGCCGCCGAAGGCCGGGACGTTCACGCCGAGGCCGACGCCGTAGCCGTCGACGAAGCCGTATCCCTTCTTTTCGGTCACGGCCATGATGCCGTCGGCGCCGACGCCGCCGCGGATTGCGGCATTAAGTTCCTGATCGCCGAAGGCCTGGGCGAAGGCGAGAACCTTGACGCCGCCGTCGAACGTGTAGTTGCCGCCGACGGTCACGGTCCAGCCGTCACTGTCGTTCTGACCCTTCGTGCGGTCGTTGCCGTACATTGTGGTGTCTGCGACGACCACGGCTTCAAAGGCGCCCGCCTTGTAGCGGCCGGCCAGAGAGGCGTAGCGGTCGGTGGAGCCTGCCTTACCTTCGGTGCCCTCATCCTTGGCGGCCCTCTTGAAGGAATACATTGCATAGCCGGTGAAGCCGGCAAAGGTCGGCGTTACATAGCTCACGGCGTTGTCGACGCGCGTCCAGGAGGAAGCCGTGATCTGGCCGGAGCCGAAGGCTTGCGTGTAGTTCGCAAAGAGCGGGTCGATGGCGCGGAAGAGGCCGTCGGCGCCGAGCGTGCTGCCGAAGAGCGGCAGAA
>JAXZEJ010000229.1:0-12992 GCA_037424205.1 bacterium
GCTCGTCGATGAAGGGAAGGTCTGCTGCGAGCTGGGAGAGGCGAAGAAGCGTTTCCTCCACCTTCGAAATGTCGGCCGGTATTGTGCCGCGAGCGCCCTGAAGGAGCTTGTAGGCTTTGACGGCACGAACCATGTCGTGTGCATCGGCGTCCGTGATCGGAGCAATGCGGAAGGAGACGTCCTTCATAACTTCGACAAACACGCCGCCGAGGCCGAACATCAGCATGGGACCGTACTGAGGGTCGGTGGCGATGCCGCAGACCATTTCTCGGGAGCTTCGAACCATTTCCTGAATGATGACGCCTTCGAGGCCGTTCAAAAGGCCTCGGGCGTCAAGCTTTGCAACGAGGTCGCGATATTCGGTGCGGAGCGCTTCGGCTGAGCCGATATTGACGCGCACGCCGCCAACATCGGTCTTGTGAGACGTGGTTTTGGATGTCATCTTCATGACGACGGGATAGCCGATGCGATCGGCGACGGCCACGGCTTCGTTTTCACTTGCGGCAAAGCCGGAACGGCAGACGCGAACACCGTAGGCGTCGAGAACGTCAATGCTTTCGCGCGTCGTAAGCTGCTCGCGACCGTCAGCAAGTGCGGTACGGATGATTTCATGGGCGCGTTCGGCGTCGATCGGGAAATTGGGGAGACGCCCTTCGGGGCGTTCGATCCAAAGACGCTGCTCGTTAAGGCGAGCCAGCCCTTCGACAGCTTCTTCGACGTACATGAAGAAGGGAACGTTGACATCGGCGGCGGAGAAGGCCGTGAAGAACTCGCTTTTCGTCATGAAGACGCCGACGACGGGTTTTTCGGGATGTTGAGCCTTGATGTCCATGATTGCCTTGGCGACATCCGTGTCCTTGAGGCCAAGGAAGGGCAAATAGATCGTGATGACCATGTCGACGTTGGGATCGGCAAGCACGGTTTCGAGCGTTTGGCGGTAGTGCTCGATAGGGGCGGAGGCAATCATGTCCACAGGGTTTTTGACGGAAGCTGCAGCCGGCAGAAAGCTGCGGAGCTGTGCCTTGGTTTGTTCCGTCAGTTCGGCCATCTGCATGCCCTTTTCACAAATTGCGTCGGTTCCCATGATGCCGGGACCGCCGGAATTCGTCACGATGGCGACGTGGTCGCCCTTGGGAATGGGACAGTTGGCAAAGACTTTGGCGGTTGCAAAAAGGTTCTTGAGAGAAAATTCTCGAATGACGCCGGATTGGCGAAGAAGTGCGTCTGCGGCAAGGTCGGCTCCTGCCAGACTGCCGGTATGTGATGATGCTGCGGAGGCGCCAGCTGCCGAGCGGCCGGCCTTCAGGGCGAGTACGGGCTTCTTTTTGGAGAGGCGCGATGCAATGCGTCGGAAGTTGGACGGGTTATGGATGGACTCCATGTAGAGGAGGATCTGCTTGACGTCCTCGTCGTTTTCCCAGTATTCGAGCGCAGTTTCTGCGTTTACGTCGGCCTGGTTGCCGATCGAGATGAATTGTGCAAAGCCGAGGTTGAGGTCGCGAAGGATGTTGAGAATGCCGCCGCCAAGAGCACCCGACTGCGAGACGAAGCCGATGTTTCCGCGTTCGGGAAGTGCTTCGGCAAAACATGCGTCCATGCGTACGTCGGGGTGGGTGTTGACAACGCCGAGGCAGTTTGGTCCGACGCAGCGCATGCCGTACTTGCGCACACGTTCCAGGAGCTCGGCTTCGAGTTTGGCGCCGTCGGCTCCGGTTTCCTTAAAGCCGGCGGAAATGATACAAAGGCCCATGATGCCCTTTTCGTGGCATTGGTCGATGGTCTGAAGCACGAAGCGTGCGTTCACGATGACGACGGCGAGATCTACGTTTTCCGGAATGTCAAGCACCGTTGGGTAAACGGGCAATCCTTCGATGACGCCGCCTTTGGGGTTGACCGGGTAGATCGGGCCGGCATAACCGTATTCACGCAGGCGCTTCATGATGTCCGAGCCGATGGTGTGCTGCTTGGTGGAGGCGCCGACGACCGCGATCGAGCGGGGCTTCATGATCTTGTCGAGGATGTTCATAGGTGTCAGATCGATGGATGGATTCGAGACGGACTCCGGTGAAAAAAAAGCATGCGAATTAGGTTGCGAGGCGATTCTCCGGAGCCAATTTGTCAAGCCTATCACATGATGGACGGCTAGCCATGCAGGCTAAGGCGAATACTCTATCCCGCAGGTATGTTGTTGAGGTCGAAAAAAGATGTTGCCTGCCTTGACCGTCGGACGCCTTGACGCTAAAGTGAGACTGCAGAAGTGGGAAAAAGTGGGGAGGTCTGTCGACGGTCTCCGGTTCGCGCGACAACGGAACGGTTGGTTACGGGAGGAACGAAGGTGTTTCAAGGCACTTCGCTCTTGTCATTAGATCAAAAAGGACGCCTGTCGATGCCGGCTAGGCATCGGGAGGCTCTTGCTGTTTTGTGTGCGGGAAGGCTGACGGTCACGAGGCATCCGGACGGCTGCTTGGTTTTATATCCGGCGCCCGTCTGGGAGGAAAAGCGCAGGACTCTGGCGAAGCTGCCGTATTCGGCGCGCGCCTTTGTTCGATATGTTCTCGGGAGCGCCGTGGATTTGAAGTCCGACCGCGCCGGACGAATTCTGATCCCCTCCGAACTCAGGCTGATGTGCGCGCTAGACAAGGAGGTCGCACTGCTCGGCATGGGCGAACACTTCGAATTGTGGGACAGAAGCACGCTTGAGGCGCGCGAGCGGGAGTCGCTCGAGGTCGGGCTGGATGCCGCGGACTTCTCGTTCTGATTGTGAAGAATTTTCGGTGGCGAAGCTTCAGGCCTCGCTGCCATATCGTATGTGAGTTGTGGGCGTGAGCGAGGCATTTATTCATCTGTCGGTTTTGGGCGAGGAAGCTCCTGAGGCGTTGGTTGGCAATCCGGATGGGCTTTACATCGACGGAACAT
This sequence comes from bacterium, assembly GCA_037424205.1. GTDB lineage: Bacteria > Pseudomonadota > Gammaproteobacteria > Burkholderiales > Burkholderiaceae_F > Sutterella. The sequence goes on from JAXZEJ010000229.1 coordinate 2,917, forward strand.
TCGGGCGCGGGGGACATTCGCGTCGCATCCTTGAAAGGTTGTCTTCGAAGGGACGACTTATTGCATTTGATCGCGACCCGCAGGCGGTTGAAGTTGCCAGAACTTGGACAGATCCGAGATTTACGATCATTCATGAGCCCTTCTCGACGATGAAGGCTTCTCTTGCGGCGATCGGTGTTCATGAAGCCGACGGCATATTTTTGGACATCGGCGTTTCTTCGCCTCAGATCGACGATGCCTCGCGTGGCTTTTCCTTCCGCTTCGACGGCCCGCTCGACATGCGCATGGACACCACGCGCGGTGTGACTGCTGCCGAGTGGCTTGCTCAGGCTGAAGAGCGCGAGATTCGTCATGTCATCAGTTTATACGGCGAAGAGCGCTTTGCCGGTCCTATCTCGCGTGCGATCATTGCTCGTAGAAGGACGAAGCCCCTGGAGACGACCCGCGAGCTTGCAGATCTTGTTGCAAGCGTTGTGCCTCGCAATCGCAAGGATGCCGGACAGCATCCGGCTACGCGCACCTTCCAGGCAGTGAGAATCGAGGTGAATCACGAACTCGACGAACTCAAGGAAGCGCTTGATGCTGCGGGCGAGCTTCTCAAGCCGGAAGGCCGTCTTGCCGTCATTACTTTCCATTCGCTCGAGGATCGCATTGTCAAGCACTTTTTTGACCGAACGGCGCATCCCGAGCGTGGGGTGGATCCTAGGCTTCCGTTCACGAACGACATGCTGCCCAAGCCTCTTTTCGACAATGTCGAGCGCATCAAGCCTTCTGAAGCCGAATGCGAGGTGAATCCTCGCGCGCGTTCTGCCATTCTCCGCGTTGGCGTGCGTACTGCATCGCCCTGGCGTCCGGAGGACGGGGCATGCGCCAGGTAAACAACATGGATTTGGCTGTCGTAAGCGTGTTGGGAGTGGTTCTCTTCGTGCTTGCGATGACGCTCGTAAATGTTCAGTACCGGGCTCGAACGCTGTTTGTAGAACATGAGCGTGCCGTTGACGTAGGTCGCAAACTGGCGGATGACGAGGCCAATCTTCTCTTGAAGGTGCGCAAGGCGTCGCTTCCGGGAAGCATTGCCGAAGGCGCGGGTGCGCTCGGTCTAGAAGTGGCCCGCGGCGAAAACACTGTGAACCTGGTGGTGGATGAACATCACCGGGTTACATTCGCGCCTGATACGGCGGCTGGACGGCCTCTCGAGGCGGCGGAGCAGTCGACTGACGATTCAGTCTCTTCACAAGGGAGGCATCCGTGAGATTTTCCCCTCTTGATTGGATTGAACGTCTGGCGCTTGCCGTATGGGAGAAGGTTGCGGACTTACTTGCAAAGGATCGACAGGCCAAGGAGGCTGCTCCCGAGCGTGCGGCAGATCCCCTTATCATTGTTCGTATTCAGCCTTGGCGGACTTATTGTGCGTTTTTTGGGATCGTGATGCTTTTTATCGTTCTTGCAGGCAGATCTTTCTACCTGCAGGTTTTCGATAATGACTTTCTTCAGAACGAAGGCGAAAAACGATTCGCCCGGACGATTACGATTCAGGGGGCGCGCGGAGAAATTCTCGATCGAAACGGCATCGTGCTTGCTTCAAGCCAGCCTTGCCGCAGCGTTTGGGCCGACCCTGCGATAGTGCCTCGCAGTTCGAGCGAGGAGAAACGGCAGCTGCGCAAGCTTGCACAGCTTCTCGACCTGAAGTATTCCGATCTCCTCAAAAAGCTTGATCACAGTTCGTCGCCCAATTTTGTTTATCTGGCACGCAATCGTGATCTCGGTTTGGCCAAGTCCGTGAATGAGCTTCATATTCCCGGCATCGGCATGTCGCCTGAAATGCGACGCCGTTATCCCGATGGTCCGGTAATGGCTCACATTTTGGGGTATACGGGCGCGGACGATCATGGTCAGGAGGGCGTAGAACTTGCGCGCGATAGAGTGCTTTCCGGACGCGCCGGATCCAGGCGCGTGATTCGTGATCGTCATGGACGCATCGTGGATGACGTATGGGCCAAGGAAAGCGAGGCAGGCACCAATGTGACGCTGGCGATCGACTCGAGAGTGCAGTTCATTGCCTATGAGGCGCTCAAGGCTGCGGTTGAACGCCATCAAGCCAAGGCGGGTGCTGTTGTGGTTGCCGATGTCAATACGGGTGAGATCATAGCGTTGGCCAATGAGCCTACTTATGATCCGAACGACCGTTCCACGGTTCTATTCGAACGTGTGAGAAACCGTGTGCTTACCGATCAGTTTGAGCCCGGTTCCACGATGAAGCCTTTTGCCATTGCAAAGGCGCTCGACATGGGGCTTATCGATCCGCTCACGACCATTCAGACTTCGCCCGGCAAGCTCACTATTGGTGACCGAACGATTGGCGATACGCACGACTATGGTCTTTTGACGGTAGCGGAAGTTGTGGCCAAATCGTCCAATATCGGTACGGCGAAGATTGCTCTGGAGATTTCACCTCAGACGCTTTATGAGACATATTCGGAGTTGGGATTTGGCAATGCACCCAAAATCGGCTTTCCGGGCGCAACTTCTGGGCGCCTTCGTCCTGGCAAGAGCTGGCGTCCGGTCGAGCAGGCGACGATCTCCTATGGCCATGGCGTGACTGTTTCCCTCATGCAGCTTGTCAGGGCATATACGGCGCTCGCGAGAAATGGCGATGTGATTGATCTTACGCTCTTCAAGCGAGAGCCTGGTGAAACGGTAACTGGAACGCAGGTGTTCAAGCCCGAAACCGCTCGGCGCATGCGTGCCATGATGATGGCGACGGTGCAGCGCGGCGGGACGGCCTCGAACGTCAATGTGTCGGGATATTCGGTTGCCGGCAAGACAGGGACGGCCAATAAGGTCAAGAACGGGCAGTACACGCGGGATGTGGTGGCAAGCTTTGTGGGCATTGTGCCCGCAACTCAACCTCGTTTTGTTGTAGCTGTTATGGTCGACGAACCCAAGAAGGGGCGATTCGGTGGTCTTGTGGCTGCGCCGGTTTTCAATGAGGTGGCTACGGGAGCGCTTCGCACTCTGATGGTCACGCCTGACGACAAGACAACGCCGACGAGCGGTGGGCTTCTCGCGAAGGTAAGACACTGACAATGGAATGAATTTAAAGATGAACAAGTCGATGAATGAAGTGACGGGCTGGCTCAAGGGGCTGGTGCACGAAGGCGCTCATTTGAGGCTCGACAGCCGCAGCGTGAAGCCTGGCGACGTATTTGTTGCCGTTCCGGGACTGAAGACTGATGGTCGTGCCTTTATCCGCGTGGCGGCTGCGCGTGGAGCGGCCGGGGTGCTGATGGAAACATCCGAGGGGGCGTCCGATGCCGAGCGTTTCCCGATTGCAAGCCTGTCGGTTGACAATCTTTCGAAGCATCTTGGCGAGGTGGCCGCTGCTTTTTACGGCGATCCGTCTTCAAGCATGACGGGGATTGCCGTGACAGGTACGAATGGCAAGACGACTACCACTCACTGGATTGCTGCGCTTCTTACGAACTTTGGCACTCCCTGCGCCGTTATGGGAACGGTGGGCTGCAAGTTTGAAGGAAAGACCATTGACATGCCGGCGCTGACGACTCCGGATGCCGTAAGCCTTCAGGGCGTTTATGCTGATCTTGAGAAGAGCGGTGCCAAGGCCTTTGCGGTCGAAGCCAGCTCGATCGGTTTGGAACAGGGACGTATGATGGGGTCGCATTTCGATACGGCCGTCTTCACAAATCTGACGCGCGACCATTTGGATTATCACGTCACCATGGATGCCTATGCCGATGCCAAGGCTGCTCTCTTCGCCTGGCCGGGACTCAGGACTGCGGTGGTTAATGCCGATGATCCCTATGCGGGACGCATGGCAGGTGTTGCGGAAAAGAACGGAGCTGCCGTTTGGGCAACGACCATGACGGGTAGTGTGCCTTTTAAGGCTGACCATGTTGTCGAGGCTTCGAGCGTTGAGGCAACCGAAGCCGGCACGCGCTTTGTGATGAAGGTGGACGGCACGGCGACTCTCGTGCATCTTGCTCAGGTCGGTGGGTTCAATGTTTCCAATTTCATTCAGGCGGCAGCCGTGCTGCTTGCGAAGGGCTGTGACGCTGAAAGGCTTGCGTTCTGGGCCGAATCGCTTGCTTCGCCCCCGGGGCGAATGCAGCTGATGCGTGCGGAAGGCGCTCCGCTTGCAGTAGTCGACTACAGTCATACGCCGGATGCGCTAGAAAAGGCTCTTGAGAGCCTGAGGCCGGTGGCGGCTGCCAGGGGCGGCCGTCTTTGGGCGGTGTTTGGCTGCGGCGGTGACCGTGATGCTGGCAAGCGTCCTGTTATGGGCAGCATTGCTGTGAAGCTTGCCGACGAAGTGGTGGTTACGAGCGACAATCCGCGCACCGAGGATCCGAACGCAATCATTGCGGACATTACCGCAGGCGCTCAAAGCGCCCGGGTTGTAGCGGATCGCGCGGAAGCGATCCGTCATGCCATCGCAGAAGCTGGCGCGGCCGACGTCGTGCTCGTTGCCGGCAAGGGACACGAGGATTATCAGGAAATCAACGGCGTCAAGCATCACTTCAGTGACTTCGAAATGCTTAGGGAAGCATTCAACGAGCGTCGTGTTCAACTGTTGCGTGCGCGCGAGGGAGTTTGATCATGGAAAGTCTCCAACAACTTTTGGAAACGCTTGAGCCGATCGTCGTTGCTGCGACCGGAGATTTTTCACAGTCGTACGAGGGTTTTTCGACGGATACTCGAACGGTGAGGGCAGGCAATGTCTTTGTCGCCCTTTCGGGTGAGCGCTTTGACGGTCATGACTTTGTTGTTAAGGCTGTCGAGGCGGGCGCCGTTTGCGCCATTGTCGAGCGCAAGGTGGATGTCGATATCGCACAGATTGTTGTTACGAACTCGGGACTTGCCTTCGGGCTTGCGGCGCGAGCATGGCGCAATCGCTTTGCGCTTCCGCTTGCCGTTGTGGCGGGCAGCAACGGTAAGACCACGACGACGCAGATGCTTGCCTCCATTCTCCTTGCCCGTTGGGGAAGGGAGCGCGTGTGCGCGACGGAGGGAAATTTCAACAATGAGGTGGGTGTCCCCAAGATGCTTCTGAAGCTGGCATTCGAGCATCGCGGCGCGGTAATTGAATGCGGGATGAACCATAAGGGCGAAATGGCAAGGCTGGCCGACTGGACGCGCCCGACCGTGGCGCTTCTTACCAACGCGCAGCGCGAGCATCAGGAATTTCTCAAGGGGGTCGAGGAGACGGCTCGCGAAAACGGACTGGTGATCGCGGCGCTGCCGGAGACTGGCACGGCGGTGTATCCGGCAGACGATGCCTGCGCGAACATCTGGGCTGATCTGGCATTGGCTCGCGGTGTTGATGAATTGACTTATGCGACGGATTCCGATGTCGAGGCCGATGTGACGGGGCGACTGGAGGACGGCGAACTTGTGATTTCGACTGACGAAGGCGACGTGTTGCGCACGCAACTTCGCATTGCGGGAAGTCATAACGTTCACAATGCCACAGGTGCCGCAGCTACGGCTTTTGCGATGGGTATTGCTCCTGAGATCGTTGCCGCCGGTCTGGCGGCCTTCGAGCCGGTGCCCGGCCGCGGTACGCGAACCGTGAAGACGGATCTTGTTGTGATCGACGAGGCCTACAATGCCAATCCCGACAGCGTTCGCGCGGCTCTGAACGTACTTGCGGCCGAAGCGGGTCCCCGGACTTTTGTTCTGGGCGACATGGGTGAGATCGGGGAAAATGCTGAAGACGCTCATCGCGAGGTGGGCGAATATGCTCGCTCGCTTGGCATTGATGCCTTCTACGCCTGCGGTCCGCTCTCCCGTTATGCAGTCGAAGCTTTTGGTGAAGGAGGTCACTGGTTTGAAAACAGAGAAGATCTCCTCAAGGCGCTTAAGGGATTGCGTGGGACGGTGACCGTCAAAGCAAGCCATTTCATGGGATTCGCGGCCGTCGTGCGCGTTTTGCAGGACAACTAATAATCAAGAACAAGAGAGCCTGAATTCACAGGCTTTACAACATGCTTCTAGAACTTTTTCGCTCTATGGCCGAGGGGTATCCGGCCTTCAATGTCTTTAACTATCTGACGCTTCGTGCGGTGCTTGCCGCACTCACCGCTATGGCAATCGGGTTCGCGCTGGGGCCTTGCATGATCAGGCGCCTCAAGAACCTTCACTTTGGCCAGGCGGTGCGCACTGATGGCCCCAAGACTCATCTCGTCAAGGACGGCACGCCTACGATGGGTGGCGCTCTCATTCTTTTCGCAATCACGGTATCGACCCTTTTGTGGGCCGATCTCTCCAATCGCTTTATTTGGGTCGTCCTCTTTGTGACGCTCGGCTACGGCGCAATCGGTTGGATCGACGATTATCGAAAGGTTGTTTATCACAATCCAAAGGGCATGAGCGCCAGGGAGAAGTTTTCCTGGCAGTCTGTGATCGGCGTTGCCGCTGCTTTCTATCTTGTTTTTGCGTTGTCTGTACCTGCAGGCGGGACGCTTACCGAGACGATTGCGGCCTGGGTTGAAGCCGGCTTCCCGCTCGAAATTTCCGCCAATCTCCATCTTCTCATTCCCTGCTTCAAGGACATTGCGCTTCCGCTTGGCCTTCTGGGCTTCATCATCTTCACGTATGTGGTAATTGTCGGCAGCTCCAATGCCGTGAACCTTACCGACGGTCTTGACGGTTTGGCGATTCTTCCCAGCGTCATGGTGGGAGGTGCGCTTGGGATCTTCGCTTATGTTGTAGGCCGTCCCGACTATGCAGGTTATCTGATCTTCCCGTACATTCCGGGAGCCGGCGAATTGGTTGTGATCGCAGGTGCGCTTCTTGGTGCAGGGCTTGCCTTTCTTTGGTACAACGCTCATCCGGCCCAGGTCTTCATGGGCGACGTTGGGGCACTGGCGTTGGGCGGTTGCCTAGGCACGATGGCCGTCATCACTCGTCAGGAGCTGGTGCTTGCCGTTATGGGTGGTGTTTTCGTTGTTGAAACGCTTTCCGTCATGATTCAGACGGTCTATTTCCGTCTCTCGCATGGCAAGCGCATTTTCTTGATGGCTCCCATTCACCATCACTTCGAACTCAAGGGGTGGAAGGAGACGCAGGTCGTCACGCGATTCTGGATCATCACGATGATCCTCGTGCTTATCGGTCTCTCGACGCTCAAGATTCGCTGAGAACCTTGAAGCAAAACAGGATTTGAAAAGGACTGCTTGATCATGAAGCCGGAAGTTGAAAAGACTGTTCTCATTGTTGGACTTGGCGCATCCGGGCTTGCCTGCGCACATCATCTTGAGCGTCGCGGTTGGAAAATTAGAGCGGCTGATACGCGTGAGGCGCCGGCGGGTGCTGACAAGCTTCGGGCTGACATGCCAGGAGCTGAGATTTGCACGGGCGGTCTTCCGGAATCGCTGCTGAAAGGTGTTTCGCTTGTCGTGATGTCGCCGGGGCTCTCTCCCCACTATGGCGCGGCTGCGCCGCTCGTTGCCAAAGCGAAGGGGTTGGGTATCGAGGTTGTGGGCGAGATTGAGCTCTTCGCGCGCGCGCTTTCTGATCTGGAGGCACGTACGGGCTATTGTCCGATTGTGATCGGCATTACTGGCACGAATGGAAAGACCACAACGACGACGCTTGTCACCAGAATGGCGGCCGAAGGCGGCCGCCGCGCAATCGCTGCGGGCAATATCGGTCCCAATGCTGTGACTGAACTTGATAAGGCGATCGATGCGGGTGTGTTGCCTGAGGTGTGGGTGTTGGAGCTTTCGAGTTTCCAGCTAGACACGACGAAGAGCCTCAAGTGCGTTTCCGCTGCGATTTTGAATGTCACCGAAGACCACCTTGACTGGCATGGTGGAATGAAGGCCTATGCTGAGGCAAAGGGCCGCATCTTCAAGCCGGAGACGATCCGTGTCGTCAATCGCGAGGATGCCGAGACGCAGAGGCTTGCTGAGGGCGGCTCCGTGCGCACATTTGGCGGCAACATGCCGGTCAAGGCGGGCGAATACGGCTTGGTCAAGGGGGCGGATGGCCTGCTTTGGCTTGGACGAATGGAGGACGACGCTTCCGAGCCTACTCTGTTCTGTCCGGAAAAATCGCTTCGTATTGCCGGTCGCCACAATGCGATGAATGCGCTTGCGGCGCTCGCTCTCATTGAAGCGGCGGGGCTACCTATCGGTCCTGCTCTTTCTGCACTTGCGGCTTATAAGGGCGAGCCTCACCGTGTCGAACGCGTGCTTGATTATGCAGGCGTCACCTTCATCGACGACTCCAAGGGCACCAATGTGGGGGCTGTGGCCGCTGCCGTTCGCGGTTTTGCCGCGCTGGGCCGCCGGATTCTCATCATTCTCGGTGGCGATGGCAAGGGACAGGACTTCTCCCCGTTGGCAGAGGCCTTGAATGGGACGGCAGGAGCTGTTGCCTTGATTGGTCGCGACGCTCCCTTGATTGAAAAGGCGCTTCGAGCTACCGGCATTCCCATGGCGCGTCTGGCAACGCTTGAGGAGGCCGTGCACTGGTTGTGGGCAAGGCGTGAGGAAGGCGACGTGCTGCTTCTCTCTCCCGCCTGTGCTTCCTGGGACATGTTCCGTGATTATGCGGAACGCAGCGCCCGCTTTATCGCCTGCGCCCGCGCGATAGCGGCCGAGGAGCAGGCGTGCTGAGCTTGGGACGCAAAAAGAAGAAGGAGGACTGGCAGACGCCAGGACGCGCCGCCTCAAAGCTCACGGAACGTGCGAACGCGAGCCTTGAGGTGATTATTTGCGTTGCTGCGCTACTCTGCATCGGCATCGTCATGGTGTATTCCGCGACGTCTGTGTTCGCGGACAACTCAAGATACGGCGTCGACGCAATCTACTTCGTCAAGAAGCATCTGCAAAGCATCGGTGTCGGCATTTTCGTTTGTTGGATTGTCACCAAGATTCCGATGTCCTTCTGGCAGCGAAATGCGCTTTGGGTTTTTCTCGCGGCACTGGCGCTGCTGGTGCTCGTGCTGGTGCCCGGCGTCGGCAAGACGGTCAACGGTGCAAGGCGCTGGATCAATTTTGGCGTGATGAACCTTCAGGTTTCGGAAATGATGAAGGTGGCCGCCCTCATCATGGCGGCGTGGTTTGCTGTGATGCGGCAGGACTACATGCATTCCGTTCAGAAAGGCTTCTTCCCAATGGCGCTTGCCATGGTGATTATTTCGGCTCTCATCATTCAGCAGCCTGACCTAGGCGCCATGGTGGTCATCGTCGCCGAAATCATGGGCATTCTGTTTTTGGGCGGTCTCAAAGGTACAATCTTCGTTTTCGTGCTTACGGTTGTGGCGGCTTTCGTCGGGTGGATGATTGTCGATACGCCGTGGCGTTTGGGGCGATTCTTTGCATACTGGGATCCTTGGGCGCCCGAACACGTGCTCGACAAGGCCTATCAGCTGTCGCATTCTCTGATCGCGTTCGGACGCGGCGAGCTCTTCGGCGTGGGTCTGGGTGGTTCAGTTGAGAAGCTTTACTACCTTCCTGAGGCGCATACCGACTTCATTATGGCGGTGATTGCCGAGGAAACGGGCTTCGTGGGCGTGTGCCTGGTTCTCTTCATTTACTATTGGCTCATTAGACATGCGTTCGAAATCGGACGCGTGTCGATCAAATTGGAAAAATACTTTCAGGGTCTTCTTGCGCAGGGCATCGGTGTGTGGTTCGGTGTTCAGGTCTTCATCAATATGGGCGGAGCTTCGGGGCTGCGGCCGACGACCGGCCTGACGCTTCCCTTCGGGAGCTTTGGAGGCAGCGCATTGCTCTCCGGGCTCATCGCCATTGGACTGTTGTTGCGCGTGGACCGGGAAAACAGAATGCTGATGCGCGGAGGTCAGGTGTGAGCACTGAAAAGAAACATTTGGTGATTCTTGCAGCCGGTACGGGCGGTCATGTCATGCCCGGCCTTGCTGTGGCAAAGGTTATGGCCAATCGAGGCTGGAAGATTTCTTGGGTCGGCACGGTTACGGGCATGGAGCGCGGACTTGTTGAGCGTCATGGCATTCCGTTCTACGCTCTTGATTTTCAGGGCGTGCGCGGCCGCGGTCTGCTTGGAGCCGTCAAGGGCGGTGTTAAGCT
>JAXZEJ010000230.1:0-1896 GCA_037424205.1 bacterium
CGCGATCCCGACATGAATGCGGCGATCGAGCCGATGCCCGACGTCATCGACTGTCTGGAAGACGATTAGTTTTAAGAGTCCCGAACGGGAATCGAATGCGCCGAAGGCCGTCGCCTGTGCCGGCGGCGAGGGGCTGCCGGTTGAAAACGTCTCGAGCCGAGAGCCGCCGGAGAAGTCCGGCGGTTTTTGCATTTGCTGCTTTTGGAAGAAATTTTTGGCTCTCAGGCAGGAAAGTCGGGCATGCAAATGTGACCAAACGTATCGCGTGTGCCATAATCGACGGCGTTCCCTCGAAAAAAGCGTCCTGTTCCCCCGCGGACGCCCGCATGTCGAGGTCCTGACAAAGACAGACAAAAAGGAAAATCAGCCGTGGAATTCATCCTCAATCCGATCGTCATATCGGTCGTCGTGCTGTGTGCGTTGTGCCTTCTGCGCGTCAACGTGCTGCTTGCCCTGATAGCGGCCTCGCTTGTTGCGGGCCTCTCGGGCGGCATCGGCCTTACCAAGTCCATGGAGCTGCTCTCGGGCGGCTTCAGCGCGAACGCAACGACCGCGCTCTCCTACATTCTTCTGGGCACCTTCGCCGTCGCGATTGCGCATACGGGCCTCATGCAGATGCTCGTGCGCTTCATCGGCGCCAAGATGGGCGGCAAGCCGCTCGTCTTCTGCTTCGGCCTCGCGTTCATCGCCTGCCTTTCGCAGAACGTCGTGCCGGTGCACATCGCCTTCATCCCGCTTCTGATTCCGCCGCTTCTCAAGCTCATGAACAAGATGAAGCTTGACCGCCGCGCGGTTGCCTGCTCGCTCGGCTTCGGCCTGACGGCGCCGTACGTCTCGCTCCCGATCGGCTTCGGCCTCATCTTCCAGGGCATCGTGGCCCAGTCGATGACGCAGAACGGCATGGAAGTGACCGTGAACGACGTCGCGTCTGTTGCCTGGATCGCCGGTCTTGCCATGTTCGTGGGCCTCGTCATTTCGGTCTTCATCTTCACCCGCCGTCCCCGCACCTATCAGGACAGGGAGATCGCGGGCGCGGCTGAAACGCCCGAAGAGGTGAAGTTCGGCTTCAGGCACTGGGTGACGCTCGGCGCCATCGTGGCCGCCGTGGGCGTTCAGATCATGCTCGAAAGCCTTCCGCTTGCCGCTCTTCTCGGTCTCGTCATCATGCTCGCCGGCGGCGCCTTCCGCTTCAGCAAGCTTGACGATCACATCGCGAGCGGCATCTCCATGATGGGCTTCATCGCCTTCGTGATGCTGATCGCCGGCGGCTACGCCGCGATCCTCAAGGAAACGGGCGCCGTCAACACCCTCGTCGAAGGCGTCGTGCCCCTGATGAGCCAGAGCAAGTGGATCTCCGCCCTGATCATCACGCTCATCGGCCTTCTCGTCACGATGGGCATCGGCACCTCGTTCGGCACCGTGCCGATTCTTGCCGTCATCTACGTGCCGCTCTGCTCGGCCGTGGGCTTCTCCGTCCCCGCCACGATCCTCCTCATGACGATCGCAGGCGCTCTGGGCGACGCGGGCTCCCCGGCTTCCGACTCGACCCTCGGGCCGACGTCCGGCCTTAATGCCGACGGTCAGCACAACCACATCTGGGATACCTGCGTGCCGACCTTCCTCGCATACAACGTCTCCCTTCTCGTCGCAGGCATCGTCGTCTCGCAGTTCATCTGATCCCGCAGACGTCTGAAACCATAAGACAGCGCCCGCAGTCGAAAACATCGGCTGCGGGCGTTTTCTATTATTGAGGCGGAAATCAGAGCGGCTTGGCGGAGATCACCTCGAGCTTGGTGTTGTTCCAGTCCTTGTCCACTTCGGCTCGGATTTCAACGGGCGCATCCTTCGAGATCATCGACCAGTCCTTGTCGTCGTCAAAGATCGGAAGAGCACACG
>JAXZEJ010000231.1:0-47311 GCA_037424205.1 bacterium
TCAAGAAATGACGAACCGGCTGGTTATACAGCCAGCCGGTCCGAGATTCTGGGTGTTCAAATGCCGCCTTCATAGCCGTTTTGACGCCAGGCTTCAAAGACTGTGACGGCAACGGCATTGCTCAAGTTGAGGCTACGATTCTTCGGCCTCATCGGCAGGCGAATTCGTTGTGCTTCCGGAAAGACATTGCGGATGTTTTCAGGAAGGCCAGAGCCTTCGCTTCCGAAAACAAACCAGTCGTTAGTTGTAAAGCTCGATTCTGCGAAGGGATGAGAACCGTGCGTTGTCATGGCGAACATTCGCAGAGGATCAGGCTGTTCAGTTTCGAGAAAAGCTTCCCATGAATCGTGGATACGGATAGTTGCGTACTCGTGATAATCAAGGCCCGCACGTTTCATGTGCTTGTCATCAAGTGAGAAGCCGAGTGGCTTAACAAGATGGAGCTTGCAACCGGTATTGGCGCAGAGTCGTATAACGTTGCCAGTATTCGGGGGAATTTCAGGATGAACAAGAACGACGTTGAACATAGGGAGGACTATTCAGAAAAATGAGCTTTCTCAAGAGCAAGGCGCATCTTTTGAATGGCAAGTTTCTCGATTTGGCGGATGCGCTCAGCTGAAACCCCGAATTCGGCAGCAAGTTCTTGAAGTGTTACGGCTTTGCTGTTGCCGTCTTTGTCGAAGTTCAGGTAGCGTGCCATGACAATGCGGCGGCTGCGTTCATCGAGAGAGCGCAGAGCCATCTGGAGACCCTCGCCTTCAAGACGTTGGTGTTCTTTCTCTTCGAGGATGGCTTCCGGTTCATCGCTTTCGCGGGTAAGCCATTCGGACGGTGTAAAAGTGTTTTCGGAATCGTCATCGGAGGCACTTGACGGAGTGTCAAGGCTTGTTTCCTGACCATAGAGGCGTTCTTCCATTTCAAGAACCTCTTTTGGCTTGACGTCAAGAGCCAAAGCTATGTGTTCCGCCTGACTGTTGGTTAGAGCCGTCTGCGGGTCTTCCTTCATTTGTCGAAGATTGAAGAAGAGCTTGCGTTGGTTCTTCGTGGTGGCGAGTTTGACGATGCGCCAGTTGCGAATGATGTATTCCTGAATTTCAGAACGAATCCAATGCACGGCAAATGTCATAAGACGTGCGCCTCGATCCGGATCATAGTGGCGTATGGCCTTCATGAGTCCGATATTGCCTTCCTGAATCAAGTCGGCATAGGGGAGCCCATAGCCGAGAAAGCCGCGGGCTATTGAAATTACAAGTCGAAGATGACTGAGGACGAGCTGTTGGGCGGCTTCCACATCACCGTCATCGCGAAGACGGACGGCGAGAGACCGTTCCTCTTCCGGTGTCAGGATCGGAGCACGTTCCGCTGCACGCATGAAGGCATCCAAGTCTCCGAGAGGACCGACAAGAGCCGGTACGGAGGGGGCCTTGTATGCAACGAGAGCAGTGCCTTTGGGTTTTTCAGTCATGTAGAAATGATTCGAGGCCGGAATTTCAGAAAGGATTGTATGGTAGCACCGATTGGCGGTGTCAAAAAGTAAAAAAAAGTGTGTTCAAGTGGTCCGGAGTGGGTTATCGACGAACCTTTCTCCAGGCGTCCTGAGCCGAAAGCAGGGCAATAATGTAGCCGATTAAACTGCAAATAATGACGAAGCCTGCGCACCAATCAATAGCAGGCATCGCAAGGGACAGTTGTACTTCGTACAGATCGGCAATCACGGTGATCGGACGGCAGAGGGTTGAGAGTCCTGCGTAGGTGATCCCAAGGGCGCCAAGACTGGCTGACAACATCAGGATGAATCCCCGCCATGCGATCGGACGCATGGCGAAAGACGGGGAGGCGCCGAAGATGTAGAGGGCTTTCATCTGCGGTTGAACGGCTAGAGTTGTTAGCCTGATGGAGGCTGCGACGACCAGCATGACGAGCGTGAGTATTATGATACCGAGGCATAGCATGCCCAGACGGGCGGCGTTTGAGAGAGCATCGAGCTTTTCACGCCAGTCTGTTTCGTAAGCAAGCATGTCAACGCCGTCAATCTTTTCAATTCGATTGGAAGTGGCATTGATGCCTGCGGATGAGACGCTGCTGGAGACGGTGGCGATCAGAATGTCGGGAAGCGGGTTGTGCTTGACGGTCTTGTCTTTCAGCCCGAGATGTTCATTTAGGCTTCTTATGGCTTCGTCTTTGGACACAAGAGAGACCTGTTCAATCGTTTCGATTTCCGAGACAGCTTTGGATAGTTTTTCCATGTTTGCGTCCGGTTTCGTGAAGATTGTGATCTCTACAGCGGTCGGAATTTGACGGATAGGTTCTGCGAGCTCGTAGAAGAGCGTCGAGATGAAGAGCGGAATGGATAGAGCTAGCGCCGATAAAAAGATTGCTAGTGAGAAGAGTCCAAAGTTTTGTCGGAGGCCTCGAAAAGTCTCTTTAATTGCCCAGACGCGAGAGGAGGCATAGCTCATGCGGCACCTCCGCGATGTGAGGCTGATAGCGTAATTTCACGAGAGCGGCATCCGATTGGCGTAAGAGGTTGGTGCGTGGCCGCGACAACGGTGACCCCGGCTTGCGCGAAAGCTCCAAGAAGATTGATGAGATTTTGAGCATTCGCTTGGTCTAGGTGTGTAGCGGGCTCATCAGCAAGGATGAGTACCGGACGGTTGACAACGGCACGAGCCAGACAAGCAAGCTGTCTTTGGCCGGCAGAAAGACTTGAGGGATGAAACTCTGCCAGATCTGCTGCACCGCACTTATTGAGTGCAAGTAGTGCTCGATGCCTGGCTTCGGAAGTCGATTCGTCCGCGGCGAGCGCAGGCAGCATGACATTCTCGAGAATAGTTCTGTCCTGAAGTAGAAGCTCCTCCTGCATCATGAGTCCCATAGAGCGGCGGAGCCAGCGACGCTGTGCTTCGTCAAACTCGTCAATTCGGTCTCCGGCAACGATGACTTTGCCTTTCGTGGGTTGGATGAGCCCGGCGAAGAGTCTGAGGATGGTGCTCTTGCCGCATCCAGTATTGCCGTGAATTACGACGAATTCACCACGGCCGACAGTCAGGCTCAGACCGTCGAGGACGGCCCGGTCATCGTAGACGACGCTGACGTCGTTCAGTTGCAGGAGCGGGGCTTCGTTTTCAGACATGAGGCTCTCAGAAAGTGGTCACGGTGATTACGCGACCGCTCTTCTTCCAATTGTCCGCTTCTTGTTGGAGCATGTAGGCAGTCAGCGGATGATTCTCCAACCAGATGCGGTCGATTGCGATATTGAGTGTTGTGTTGTTGAGACTTCGCGTAATCGTAATGAGCGGTAGCGGTGCTGCTTTGCGGGCATGTGCGAAGATGACGGCAAGACGCATTGCGAGTACTTGGCGCGTGTTTGTCTCAGATTTAAGGAATTCTTCGATTTTGCCAAGGCCGCCGCGTTGCGACAGGATCAGGGTAGCCATGTACTGCTGATCAGTGCGAGTGAAACCTGGCAAGTCCGCATTGCTCACGATGTATTCACCATGACGGTGATAACGACTTGTCGAAATCGTCGTGCCGATTTCGTGCATGAGCGCGGCCCAACGCAGGCGCTTGAGAGCAGCGGGATCGATTCCAGGGGCAAGCATGCGCAGAAATTCGACGGCATAGCCAGCGACGATGTCGGCTTGCTCGCGACTCGTTCCACAGGTGCGAAGAATCGCATCGACGCTGATATCTCGTGTATCGCGGTTCTGCACGGTGCCAAGTTGCTCGTAGAGAAGCCCTACACGCAAGGCGCCGCTTGCAGGACGCATCGATTTTATGCCAGCCGTACGATAGACGGCAGTAAGAACGGCATATCCGCCGGCGATGACTTCGCGTCGATCTGGCTTGAGGCCAGGGAATTGAATGCTGTTAATGGTTCCAGCTCGAAGCAGTAGGGCTCGGATCTTTTCAAGATGTTCGGGGGTGACTTCTCCATCGCTCCATCCCTGCGCAACGCAGATGTCCGAAACAGCGCCGAAGGTGCCCGCAGAACCGTAGGCTTCATCGAAAAGAGAGTTGTTGAACTTGTGCTCGCCTTTGCTGAATTCGGCACAACAGGCAACAATAGCTTTGTCGAGTTTCTCGGCTGTAATGATGCCGTCGGCAAAGAATTTTATCGATGTGTTTACACAACCGACGTGGTAGCTCTCATATTCCTTGGCATCCAGTCCATGTCCGATGATAAGTTCTGTGCTTGCTCCACCAATGTCAACGACAAGACGGCGCTTGTCTGATGGCGGCAGCGTGCGAGCGCAACCTTTGAAGACAAGGCGAGCTTCTTCGTGGCCGCTTAGAATGCCGATGGGATATCCCAACGCTGCTTCGGCTCGAGGAAGAAAGTCTGCGGAGTTTGTAGCTTCGCGCAGTGCCTGTGTTCCTACTGCACGCACCTGATCGGCAGGAAGACCTGCTAGTTTTTCGTGAAAACGGCTCAGTGCGGCAAGAGCCTTCTCCTGCATTTCGGGCGTAATGGCTCCGTTCTTATCGAAGCCTGCGGCCAAGCGGATGGTTTCTTTCCAGTAGCTCTGAGTGACGATACGGTCGCCGTCAACACGGCCAATTTCGACTCGGAAGCTGTTGCTTCCGAGATCAACTGCACCTAAAAGCATCTTATGTGCTCCATGTGTAATTATTCCGGGGATGCAGCGGGAGTATTGGGATCAAGTCCGACGAGTGCGTTGGCAAACTGTACCGCATTAAAGGGTTGCAGGTCGTCAATGGCTTCGCCTACGCCGATAAAGTAGATCGGCAATGGATTCTCAGGACGCATTTGAGTTATGGCGACAAGTACACCGCCTTTGGCGGTGCCGTCAAGCTTGGTGACGATAAGGCCGGTAAGCCCAACCGCGGCGTCAAAGGCCTTTACTTGAGTGAGTGCGTTCTGGCCATTGGTGCCGTCGACAACGAGAATCGCTTCGTGAGGGGCACCAGGCATGGCTTTGTCTTGGGAGCGGCGGATTCTACGCAACTCTTCCATGAGGTTGATTTGGGTCGGCAAGCGACCTGCAGTGTCGGCGATGACTACGTCGGTGCCTCTTGCCTTGGCGGCGCTCACGGCGTCAAATACGACGGCGGCAGGATCACCTCCTTGTTGAGCAATGACTTCGACTTTGTTACGGTCTCCCCAGACTGCGAGCTGTTCACGGGCTGCGGCTCGGAATGTATCGCCAGCGGCAAGCAGGACGCTCTTTCCTCGTTGACTGAGGTATTTGGAAATCTTTCCGATGGAGGTGGTTTTGCCGACGCCGTTGACTCCCGTCATCATGATGACAAGCGGGCGAGCCTGTTCGATGTCAAGCTCGCGTTGGGCGGGGGCGAGCATGCGAGCAATTTCGTTGCGAAGGGCCAGACGGACTTCATCTTGTGTTTTCAGCCCTTTGAGCTTAATGGTGTCCCGCAAACGTTGTAGGATACGAGTCGACGCCTGAACACCGACGTCTGCGGTGATCAGTGCATACTCGAGCTCTTCAAGAAAGTCGTTGTCAATTACACCGCCCGAAAACAGGCCGACGATATTGACGCGCGTTCTGGCGAGACCATTTTTTAATCGGGAAAACCATCCCTCGGAAGATCCAGTCATATTTCTCTAATGGCAGTTCGAAAGAATTCAAGGCGCATGGGCGCAAGTAACTCAAGTTTAGCAACGCCTGCGCCCATTCGGGGAGCGGGAAGCGTACGAATTGTGTCAGGCAAGTGGAAGCGAAGCATTGTGCCGGTAGCTTGTGCTGATGGTCTTCGGCCGACTTCTGAGCGAGTCAGGGAGACGGTCTTTGATTGGCTTGCTCATCTTTTCGGAACCCTTGAAGGGTGCGATGTGCTCGACATGTTTGCGGGTTCTGGAGCTATGGGGCTTGAGGCGGCTAGTCGAGGGGCGAATCATGTTGATTGGCTCGATATTTATCGTCCGGGTATTGCTGGAATTCGACAGGCACTCGTGCGTTTGGGAGCAGACGAGAACAAGCAGGCTCATGTAGCTGATGCTTTCCGTTTTCTTCAGGAGATCCCTCGCAGATATGATGTGATCTTTATTGATCCGCCCTTTAGTTTGGATAAGCAGGTAAGAGCCGCTCAGATTGCGCTCAATGCGCTCAAAGAAGAGGGAGTGCTCTATGTAGAGTCACCTTCGGCGCTTCTAGCCGATGACGTGCTGGAGTCTCTTGGTGTTGTACGCGTACGTTCGGGGAGTGCCGGCTCGGTGTGTTTTGAACTTCTTGCCAGGTCGGGAACTGGCATGGCAGCGCTTGCGCGACTATCCAAGGAAGAGAAGAGAAGGAATAGAAAATGACGATCGCTGTTTATCCGGGGACGTTTGATCCCATGACGAACGGACATGTTGACCTCGTTCGCCGCGCATCACGTATTTTTGATCGCGTGGTTGTCGGGGTTGCGGAAAGCCGTAAGAAGCGGCCGATGCTATCGTTGGAGACTCGCGTGTCTCTGGCGCGTGGTATTTGTGCGCAGTTTAGTAATGTGACGGTTATGCCTTTTGGTGGATTACTCAAGGATTTTGTTGCGGCGAATTGCGCTCAAGTGATTATCCGTGGTGCGCGCGCCGTGAGTGACTTTGAGTATGAGTTTCAAATGGCAGGTATGAACCGCCAGCTCATGCCCGATGTTGAGACGATCTTTCTGACGCCGTCGGATCAGTATCAGTTCGTGAGTGGAACCTTTGTTCGCGAGATTGCACAACTGTCCCCAATGGATGCGGCACGTTTTGTGACACCAGATGTTTTAGAAGCTTTGGTCAAAGCTTGCGCTGTCGAAAAGGAGTAGGTAATGGCGTTGACAATTACCGAGGAATGCATTTCTTGCGGTGTCTGCTTGCCGGAATGTCCTAATGATGCCATCGTGGAAAGTAATGGCGTTTTTCGCATTCGTGGTGGTCGATGTACAGAATGTGTAGGTTTTTTTGATGTGCCACAATGTCGGAAATTATGTCCTGTGAGTGAATGCTTGGTGCCCAATCCCTTTAGGCCGGAGACTCGAGAAATGTTGCTAGAGAAGCATCACCGCCTCGAACTCAGGAGGCGGATCGAGGCGGCGTTGAGTGAGACGGAGGTTAGATAGATTTGTCAGGCGCTGGAGTTTTCCAGCGCTTTTTCTTTTTCGAGGAATTTGTTTGCCCAGTCTGGAAGTTCGATATCCGGCAACTTGATGTCGGGAAGACTGAAGTCTTTTGTGTCGAAATCGAGAAATTTCAGTTCGGAGGTATCGAACTTGTTCCACAGGTTTTCAAGTTGTTGAAGAATGCGATCTTTGACGTTTCTTACGGTCCAAGGCAATTTGCCCATATGCCCTTGTGCGGATACGTAGGCTGTTTGCCAATCGGGCATCCAACGAACAGGATTGGCCTGAATGCGAACGGGCATTGTAAAAAAGTCTTCACCGTTGTCGGTGGCAAAGTCAATGATGCAATTGAGTTGTTCGTCGGCTCCTGTGAAAACGGCTTTCCAGTTCATCCCTTCGGCCGTTCCGTTTTGAATATTCCATGCTCCGTCGTTGAGAGAGAGTGCGCAGGAGAGGGAAGTAAAGGCGGTGCAACTGTCGCGCAGGAAGGCACTTGTTGGAGGTTCTTCAGGTTGGATGCTGCGCATGATTTTGGAGACAAGCTCAAGATCGGCGCCAAAGAATTCACCTTGATGAGCTTTCAACGTGATGTTGGCTATGGTTTTGGACGTATCTAGAAGATGGCCAGACGCGTTAAGTGTGCCGGAGAGAGAGCCTGTTAAAAGTGATGGAAAGAGATCTTGTCCGTCAATATTGCTCCAGTTGCTACTAAGCAACCACTGGCCTTCTTCGGAAAACACGGCATTAAAGGGAATGGAAGCTGAAGCAAGGTTCAGAACGCCGTCAATTACATGAGCCTTGCCTGCGCCAGTTACAAGCCGGCCCGTCACTTCATGAGAGCCTATATAGGGTGAATTGAGCAAGACACTGAACTCTACAGCGGCTTCGATATCCTTGAGGAGTTTTTCATGGTTTATCAGATTGACGGCCGTTTTGAGGGGGATATCACCTAAAACAATGCGCCCGGAGATATGCGGAATTGTTGCAAATGTCTGAGGAAGGAGTGCTTGATCTGCTGTGCAGAGCATGGCATTGGAGATCGCTAGGTCCAACGTAACAGCAGTACCTCGCAGGGTGCCTCCAAATTCTGCTCGTCCGTTGCCTGAAGTTGCATTCCATATAAGACTGCCGGTGAGATTGTCAGGTTCGACAGAGGCGTGCGAGTCGTGTTTTTCTCGAACGGAGATGCTGATGGCCGGGGCTTCTAGGCGTTGCGTGTCGAAGTCAATTTTGAGGGATGAGAAAGTTGTGATGATTGGAGGGTTTTCTGGCGAAGTGAGAGTCAGGAATGTCGTCAGTGAGGGTGCATTGAGCGTGTGCGTATCAAGCGTAAGGTAGGGAGCGGAAAGCTGGAACACATTGTCGTTAATTCGTTTTTGAACCACGGAGAGATTCGTAATGGTTGCGTTTTCGCGGGAGAGCTGAATAGTGTCGGCATGCCCAGAGAGTTCGGTATGACGACCGCGAACTGCACCCTTAAAGTTGACCTCAAATTGTTGGGTTGATGCGGACAGAAGACCGTTGGACAGGTCAGTAATGCCTCTCAATTCTGCGTTGCCGAGCAATTCCGGAAGCTTTAAAACGCCTGTGATGCTATATGCTGCTCCAGCTTCGTTCAGGTTTCTGAAAACAGCCGAGGTATTGTTGAGGTATGCCCAAGGTTCAGCCCCTGGCATAGCTTCGGAGAGATAGACGGCTCCTCGATGGACGATGAGTTTGTCAACATTGAAGGCAAGGGGCTGAATTGTACTTTTGATCCAACTGCGAACGTCTTCAAGGGAGGTATTCCCGAGGGTAATTGAGGCGTCCGAGGTCGTGATTTCAGAGATGCGCGGGCTTCGAGTGAAGAGAGCAAGAGGATGCAGCGCGATAGTAGTGGAGGGCACGCAACCCTGGACAGTACCGTCGGTGCTTGTGAACACAGTGTCCTGAATCGAAAATTTCAGATTAGGCAGACGGGTGTCAATATGCAGATCGCCTATTTTGACTTGAAGTCCGAGATGACGGGACAGAGTTTCAATAACCCGATTGGATATGCGTTCGGGCGTGATGAAAGCATAAAGTCCAGCTACGAACACCAACAAGAAGAAGGCGAGCGTGGTGAGAACAAGCAAAAATGAGCGCACGTAGCGCATGGCGGATTCCTCTTTGAGTCTTTGCGCGAACAAGTGTGCCACAAATAAGGGGACAGGCGTAACTTTGTCTTCTTTTGAAAGCATCTTGTTAGGAGCTTTGTCAGATTAAGTATTCGAAGACGGGCAAAGAGGCGGGAAGTAGATGTTGAACATCGACCGGAGATCACTATTTCGCCAGATGAATTGAGTTTAACGGTGTCATTGGGTAATCCTGTGTTCGATTCGCATGAATCTGCTATCAATATCAAGGGATTTTGCTTTTACTGATGCCTGATTGATGCAGTCGCGCTTTTCTTGAAGGACGATGCCTGCAGGCTCAATGGCAGCTTCGACTCTTTTTCAGGAGTCGAGCTTTGCAATAATTTCAGAAAGTTCGCGGCGCCCGGAAATGAAAGGAAGACCGTTGAGAAAGACTGTGGGAACTGCCAGTATGTTGCGCTGTGTAGCTTCAGCTCGAAATACGGCGCCATCGATTACGGTAACGAAAGAATTGGGATTGAGAATCGAGATAAGGGCAAGGGCCTGCACAACTTCCGGACAGTTGTGGCACGTAAGTGAGATGTAGACCTCGAAATGAAGAGAGCCTTCGATTTGGGTGATCCTACGAGATTCTTCATCGGAGATTTTGGCTGGATGGCCGCCAGTCTGCAGTATGGCGAGCACAAAGCTCGTAAATTCATGTCCCATCGGAAGACAGGCAAAACGGATGCCTTCGTGACCGTTCGGGGATGCAATTGTGAAACTCGGCCGGCGAACAGAGGGGGAGGCTTCTATTTCGTAGGTGATTTTGTCGGAAAGGGCGGAAACTTCCTTAAGAAGCTCTTCCATCTGGCTGGATTCTTGCGAATCGTCAAGGGCTGCCTTGAGTACGATGGAATGACGAATTTTGGTGAAGTAGTTTTGTAGCTGGGCTTTGATGTTGACATCAAGCATGGTGAAGAAAGCATATGTGATAAAAGGCCGTAAGCTGTGTAAGCCTGCGGCCTGATCTTGTTTGGAATTAAATTTTGCCGACGAGATCAAGAGACGGTGTCAGTGTTGCTGCTCCCGGTTGCCACTTGGCTGGACAGACTTGGCCGGGATTGGCTGCAACATACTGGGCAGCCTTAACCTTGCGAAGAAGTTCTGAGGCGTCTCGTCCGATGCCGCCGTCATGGTGTTCCATGATCACGATCTTGCCTTCAGGATTGATTACGAACGTACCGCGTTCGGCAAGGCCTTCGCTCTCAATGAGCACCTGGAAGTTGCGAGCGAGTGTTGCGGTCGGGTCGCCGATCATTGGAAACTGAACTTTGCCAACGGCGGCGGAACTTTCATGCCAAGCCTTGTGAGTGAAGTGCGTGTCTGTTGAGACTGCGTAGATTTCGATGCCAAGAGCTTTGAATTCGGAGTAGTTTTCTGCCAAGTCTTCAAGTTCCGTCGGGCAGACAAACGTGAAGTCGGCAGGATAAAAGAAGACGACGGACCAATGTCCCTTGAGGGAATCTTCGGTCAGTTCGACAAAGTCGTCGTTGGCATAAGCTTGAGCCTTGAAAGGAAGGATTTCAGTGTTCAGAAGAGACATTTGTTTTAACTCCAAGGTGAGAAACACTCTCATGTTGTTGAATATGTTAGTGATTTTCTATTGATGCGTCAAATAGATAATTAGAATCTATGTGATTGGGAAAAGAAAATCCCGCCGAATTCGGCGGGAGAAAATCAGTTCTTGAAACGACGTCGGAATTCTTGCTTGAGATTGGGGGCAAGCCTCTCGAGGGCATCCATCGTGGAGAAGATGGAGGCGCGGCCGCGTTGAGAAAGATCTCGGAAGCGTGAGAGAAGTTCATTTTCCTCGGCCACCGGTACGTGACGTTCGGCTGTGATGATGAACAGGATGTCAAAGCCGCATGCTGCAAGACGAGGCAGACGGTAGATGCCGGGATCGTCGTCTCCGGTTTCGAACTGTTCATAAACGGCGATGGGAACGCCGAGCAACTGTGCGATTTGTTGCTTTGTATAGCCAAGGCGTTCTCGTTCGTGTCGGAGGCGCTCACCGATTTCCTGACGCTTTTTGGTGGAGGTCGTTGCCATGACTGAGTAAGTGTGGAGTTATTGGAACCTTGTCAGTATAACGGTATATGGAAGAACAACGGGAGGCTGTCTCTGCGACAACCTCCCGTTGCTGTTGATTACGTGGCTTATGTGTTACACGTTGAAGAGGAAGTTCATGACGTCGCCATCCTGAACAATGTAGTCTTTGCCTTCAGCGCGCATTTTGCCGGCTTCCTGGGCACCCTTTTCACCCTTGAACTTGATGAAGTCCTCGTAAGCGATCGTCTGGGCGCGGATGAAACCGCGTTCAAAATCAGTGTGAATAACACCAGCGGCCTGCGGAGCGGTGTCGCCTTTGTGGATTGTCCAAGCGCGGACTTCCTTGACACCTGCAGTGAAATAGGTCTGAAGACCGAGCAGATCGTAGCCTGCACGAATCACGCGATCGAGACCGGGTTCGGTCATGCCCATGTCGGCAAGGAACATTTCCTTGTCTTCATCATCAAGGTCGGCAATGTCGGCCTCGGTTTTGGCGCAGACTGCAACGACCGGAGAATGTTCGGATGCGGCAAATTCACGCACGGAATCAAGCAGGGGATTGTTTTCGAAGCCGTGGTCTTCGACGTTGGCTACGTACATCGTCGGCTTTATCGTAAGGAGGAAGAGCGGACGGATGACTGCGAGTTCTTCGGGCGTGAGCTTCACGGAGCGGGCGGCACGGCCTTCATTGAGGGCGGGCAGGAGCTTTTCGAGCACGAGTACGAGCTTGAGTGCTTCCTTGTCGCCGCCGGAGCGAGCCTGCTTGCTGTAGCGGTTAAGTGCCTTTTCAACGGTTTGAAGGTCGGCGAGAGCAAGCTCGGTGTTGATAACATTGATGTCGTCAAGAGGATCAACCTTTCCGGAAACGTGGACGATATTGTCATCGTTGAAGCAACGAACGATGTGGGCGATAGCATCGCACTCGCGAATGTTGGCGAGGAACTGGTTGCCGAGGCCTTCGCCCTTGCTCGCGCCGGCAACGAGACCGGCGATGTCAACGAATTCGACGGCGGCTGGAACGATGCGTTCAGGATGAACGATTTCGGACAACGCCTTCAAACGGGGATCGGGCACTTCAACGATGCCGACGTTCGGTTCAATGGTGCAGAAAGGATAATTTTCGGCAGCAATGCCGGCTTTGGTAAGCGCATTGAAGATCGTCGACTTACCGACGTTGGGAAGGCCTACGATGCCACACTTCAAACCCATGGTGAATCTCTGTTGAAATCAAAAAAAAAGTTGTAGACGGAATTGTCCGGAAAATCATTCTATTTTAGCAAGCGGAATCTTCCTGCGCCTTGAAAGCCGCGGCCAGAAGATCAAGCTCCAATTCGCTCATAATACGGACGCCAATGCTCGAAAGTAATTCGGCAGTTACTCCTCGGCCGGCGACAAGCGTATTTGTGAAAGTGCCATCGTAAATCTGATTGTGGGCGCAAGAGGGACTTTTAGCTTTCAAAAGGGCAAGTTTGATGCCGTGTTTTCGACAAAGATTTGCCGCTAGGCTGGCGCCTCGGATGAAGCTGGCTGTGTTGTCTTGGCCATCGGATGCGATGATATGGTCGCGGCCCTGCAGAACGCCAGATGCCGTACCCTGTATTTCCGAGGGGGCGCGAGGTGTAGACAGTCCGCCGTCGCTCTCGGGACAAACGGAGATCCAGCATTCATCTCCGATGCCGGCAGCACGAAGCGCTTCTTTGAGGTCTGTTTTAACTTTTCCGTCATAACGGCAAGGCTCGCCGAGAAGACAACGGCTCACGAGCAGCTTCATTCTGCGGTTGCCTTCTTCGGAGGTTTAGGTGGGTTGCCATACTTGGCTAGACGTCGAGAGACGCCTGTGAAGTCGCCTTCGGCAAGAGAGGCCGCTTCGTTGAGTGCAATGCGGATGCAGTCTTCGATGGCTGTTTCGTGTTCAGTTGAAGGAGCCGACAACACGAAGTCTGCCACCTGCTGTGCCATGCCGAGGGTGCGCGGATGCCCAGTGCCGAGGCGCAGGCGCCAAAAGTTAGGGGTGGAAAGCTTGGCTGTAATGTCCTTAAGACCGTTATGGCCGGCATTGCCGCCGCCTTGTTTGATCTTCATGCAGCCTGGTGGAAGGTCGAGCTCGTCATGTACAACGAGGATTTGCTCCGGAGTAATTTTGTAGTAGAGCGCAAGCGCTACTACAGCATCGCCCGAACGGTTCATGTAAGTCGAAGGTTTGAGAAGCCAGACGTCGTTGCTGCCGATTCTTGTTTTACAAACTTCGCCTTGAAACTTTCTCTCGTCGCGGAAGAGGGCGCCCGTTTTGCGAGCCAGCTCATCAACGAACCAGAAGCCGGCGTTGTGGCGAGTACGAGCATATTCGCTCCCCGGATTGCCGAGGCCGACGATTAATCGAATTCCTTGTTCGGTCATGACGTTCAATTTGTGAAAAGGCCGGCAGAGCCGGCCGAGGAAAAGCAGGTTCTGAGCGGCTTGAATCAGCCGTTCAGAATAAGCGTCATTTTAGCGGCGGGGACCGCGCTTGTCGTAGTTGCCTTCACGACGGAAATCGCGTTTGGTTTTAGTGCCGCGATACTCACGGGAATCTTCGCTGCGCGACTGCCAGTTGCGGTCTTCATTACGTTCGCGACGGTATTCACCGCGGTCTTCACGCGATTCACGACGCGGACGATCGAGCTTGACTGTGGTTTCACGCCCCTTGAATCGCACGCCTTCCATGGCGTCGATGATCTGATCGACTCGGTCGGAGTCGACTTCGACGATCGTGAAGCGGTCGGAAATGTCGATGGCACCGATGCATTTGGAGGGAACGCCGGCTTCATTGGCAATGGCGCCGACGATGTCGGAGGGGCGGATGCCGAGTTCGCGACCGGCTCCAACGAAGAGGCGCGTCATGCCTTCTTCAGGAGCTTCACGACGTTCACGGCGAGGTGTGCGTTCACCTCGCATGGGTTTGTCTCCGCGTTCGCGACGGGGGCGTTCGAAGGGCGAGTAGGCGGGAATTTCCGTATCGTCATCGTTCGTACCTTCGTTTTCCTGAGCTAGCTTCATTGCTGCAGCAGCGACGTCAAACGGATCGTATTCCTCGCAGAGAGACTCGACGACAACGCGGAAGCGATCAAGATCACCTGCTTCGAGAATTTCGGCGAGAGAGCCGCGCATCATTTCGAGGCGGCGAGCGCGAACGTCCGTAGCGGAGGGCACGGAACGAACTTCGATTCGCGCCTTGGTGATGCCTTCGATGGCGCGCAGATGGCGATGCTCACGCGGCTCGAGAATGGTGATCGCGGTACCAGTACGGCCGGCACGGCCGGTACGGCCGATGCGGTGCACATACGTTTCATAGGAAGCCGGAATGCCGAAGTTGATGACGTGCGTGAGATTCTCAAGGTCAATGCCGCGGGCGGCAACGTCTGTAGCGACGATGGCGTCGATCTGACCGGAACGAGCGCGCTTCATGACGCGGTCACGGGTCGGCTGATCAAGACCGCCGTGAAGGGCTTCAACGCTGAAGCCGCGGGCGCGAAGAGACTCCGTAAGGTCGTCAACTTCCATGCGGGTGCGCGTAAAAATGATGGCGAGCTCAGGAGCTTCAAGGTCGAGAATGCGGCCGAGAGCGGTTGTGCGATAGTTGTGACCAACAACGTAAGCAATTTGGGGAACGCGAGGCGTTTCACCTTCTGCGGTTTTTTCCTTAGCGATCGTGATTCGGATCGGATCAACGAGACGGGCTTCTGCGATGCGAGCGATTTTCGGGGGCAGCGTGGCGGAGAAGAGAGCTGTCTGAACATGACCAGGCAGAGCGTCGAAGATGGCGTCAAGTTCATCGGCAAAGCCAAGATCGAGCATCTCGTCGGCTTCGTCGAGTACAACGGCTTTGATGTTTGTGAGATCGAGCGTTCCTCGACCAATGTGGTCGAGCGCACGCCCCGGGGTCGCGACGACGACGTGCGTGCCGCGGCGAAGGGCTCGAATCTGACGGCTGTATTCCTGTCCGCCATAGATAGGAGTCACAACAACGCCAGCCTTGCGGCCGTAGTTGTGGAATGCTTCGCTAACCTGAAGGCAGAGCTCGCGGGTCGGTGTGAGAACGAGGACGAGCGGTGCGCCTGCTTCTTGACCGAGCACGTGGCGCTCAAGAAGCGGCAACGAGAAAGCTGCAGTCTTGCCGGTGCCAGTTGCGGCACGGCCGAGTACGTCGGAACCAGTCAAAAGGGCCGGAATGGCTTCGTTCTGAATGGGGGTAGGTTCCTCGAAGCCGAGTTCGGTAAGCGAGGAAACAATAGATTCGGACAGGCCGAGTTCGGAGAAAGTTGTCATGAATTCGTGTTGATAGTGTTATGACGTCTGGGTCGCAAACTTGCGGAATATGGTGGACGTCTGGAGAGAGGAATGGATCCGTTTTCCCCGCACATAACGAACGACGTGAACTTTCTGAAAGGGGCAAACGGCTTGTGGGCGACGCTTCAGGCAGCGGTCGCAGGGGTATGGAAGACCGTAATGGTGGCCTTCAGAAGGGAAAAGCCCTTCTACAAAAAAGATCCGCAGGGAGGGAGTCCCTGCGGATCCTGTCAAAGCATCTGAATCAGATCAGAAACTCATTAGGCAGCCGGGGTTTCGGCAGCGGCTTCGCCTTCGCCTTCAGCGGCCGGGACTTCTTCTTCAACCGGGAGAGCAACCGTAGCGAGGACGATGTCTTCACCAGCCTTGGCGTGGACTTCAACGCCTTCCGGAAGCTGAAGGGCGGAGGCGTGGAACGTCTGACCAGCTTCAAGCTTGGAGAGGTCGACGGAGATGAATTCCGGCAGTTCCTTTGGCATGCAGGTCACTTCGATAGCGGACACGGCACGGGAAACGATGCACTTAGAGACCTTGACGGCCGGGGATTCTTCTTCACCGTGGAAGTGCAGGGGCACGCGCATCGTGACCTTTTCGTTCGGGTTGATGCGCTGGAAGTCGATGTGCATGACCTGCGGCTTGTACGGATGCATCTGGAAAGCACGGAGAACGACGAGTTCTTCCTTGCCGTCGAGTTCCATCGTCAGGATCGAGGCGTGGAACTTTTCCTTACGCAGAGCGTAGAAGATCGGATTGTGTTCGAGCTCGATCGGCGTAGCGGGGATGTTGCCGCCGTAAACGATGCCCGGCAGCTTGTCCGCGCGGCGAAGGCGGCGGCTCGCACCCGTACCCTGCACGTTACGCGTGGTGGCGATGATGTTCATTGGATTACTCCTAAAAGATAAAGAAAAATGTTCCCGCGGTCGCGACCAACAGCGGGAACGAGGAAAAAACTATTCCTTATTCCGTGAACAGGTTGCTCACAGAGTCTTCGCGGGCAATGCGCGAAAGCGTTTCACCGATGATCGCGGCGCAGGAAACCTGGCGGATCTTCGGACAAGCTTCGGCGGCGGCAGACAGCGGAATCGTATCCGTGACGACCAGCTCGTCGAGAGCGGAATTCGTGATGCGTTCAACAGCGGCGCCAGAGAGCACCGGGTGCGTGATGTAGGCGACGACACGCTTGGCGCCGCGTTCCTTCAATGCACCGGCGGCGTTGCAGAGCGTGCCTGCCGTATCGACGATGTCGTCGGTAATGACGCAGGTACGGCCTTTGACCTCACCAATGATGTTCATGATTTCAGCGACGTTGGCGCGCGGGCGGCGCTTGTCGATGATGGCGAGATCAACTTCAAGAGCTTTGGCCATGGCGCGGGCGCGAACGACACCGCCGACGTCAGGAGACACAACCATCAGATCGTCGTACTTACGTTCAATCAGATCGTTGAGAAGCACCGGGGTGGCGTAGATGTTGTCGACCGGGATATCAAAGAAGCCCTGAATTTGGTCGGCATGGAGGTCCATCGTGAGAACGCGGTCAACGCCGACGGCCTGAAGCATGTTGGCAACGACCTTGGCGGAAATGGCAACACGAGTGGAGCGCGGACGGCGATCTTGACGGGCATAGCCGTAATAGGGGATCGCAGCCGTGATACGGCGAGCAGAAGCGCGCTTAAGAGCGTCAACCATGATCATGAGTTCCATCAGGTTGTCGTTCGTCGGAGCACAAGTGCTCTGAAGGATGAAGACATCCTTGCCGCGCACATTGTCGAGCAGCTGAACCATGACTTCGCCGTCGCTGAAGCGATTGACGGTGGCGGAGCCAAGGGGAATGTTGAGATATTTCGTGACAGCCTGAGCAAGTTTCGGGTTGGCGTTGCCCGTGAAGACCATCATACTTTCCGGAACCATGGGATCCATGACTTAAGCTCTTTTCGTGGGCGGGGGCTTGCGCTCTCGCAGTTAACAACAGGGAAGCCGTCAGAGTAACACAAAGACGGTCCTGAAAAAAGAAAGGGAGTGCATTTGATGCCTCCCATCCTATTTCGTTTTATGTGTTGGCAGGGGTAGAAGGATTCGAACCTTCGAATGCCGGAATCAAAATCCGGTGCCTTAGGCCAGCTTGGCTATACCCCTACCGATTATTTCTAGTCAAGCCAAGCCGAGAGTGGATGCTCTCGGAGAGACTTTGTGGCAAATCCTCTCCAACCATCGGGTAGCTTGGGCAACATATAGTTGCAGGGATTGGCAATCACGCCGAAAACGGCGCTGCCGGAACCGGTCATTCTGACGTCGCTAGTGTCGCGAGCGAGCATTCCGAGGCTTTCTGTCACTCGGGGCTCAAGCTCTTGCGCCACAGCCTGCAGGTCATTGTGCCCGTACAGTTTTGGCCAGATTTCCAGTGCCTTGCCTGAAAGGATGTCTATTTTCAGTGATTTGCTATTTCTTGTCAAGTTTGGGGCAGCAAAAATCTGAGCGGTTGAAATGCCTTTTCCGGGCCAGATAACGGCGTATGAGGTTGTAGGAAATTCAAGGGGAGTGATGATCTCTCCAATGCCCTCCACAAAGCCTGTTTGACCAAATATAAAGAAGGGAACGTCGGCGCCGAGTTTTTCTCCAAGTTTCATCAATGCCTGACGTGAGAGGCTGAGGTTGAAGAGCCTGTTGAGACCGATGAGGGTTGTGGCCGCGTCAGAGCTCCCGCCGCCCATGCCCGCACCAGCAGGGATGTGCTTTTCAACATGAATGCGAACACCGCCTTGGATACTGAAGGCTTCCATGAGAAGGCGGGCGGCTCGTACGCACAGATCCTTGTCTGGGTCGCCAATTACATCACCGGTGCGTTCAACGACAGGAGACTCAAGCCTGAAGAGATCGACCGTGTCGTGCAGATCGATGAGAGTAAAGATGGACTCTAGCAGGTGCTTGCCATCTGGTCGGCGTCCTACAACATGTAAGAAGAGATTAAGCTTGGCTGGTGCGGGAAGGCCGAGCAGTGAGCTGTCGGACAACATGTCAGTCCTCGTCCAATTTGAGGGTGAGAAAAATGGTTGGGTTGGATAATGTGGCCCGGATTGTACCGGGGGTGCCGTCTACTCGGCGTTTGAGTACGCGGATGAGCCAGCCGAACTCCGACGCGCGATCGCCGGTCATGGTGAGCCAGTGCTCGAGAGCTTCAATGGGTATGGCGACGCCTGTTGTAAGTCGTATCAGTTCTTCGGCATTAGATGCGGTGACAGGCGCATCGTCTTGAGCAGTCGTGAGAACGGCGCCTGATGGCGTTGCTTCGATGCTCGCGAGAATTCCGTTGAGCTGTGTCATCAGGTCAAGGCGCAGGCTGTCGGATGTGCGATACAGGGAGAAACGGCCGTTCACAGCCTCCCGTTCGCCAGAGGCTGAGGTTGTGACTAGCGAAAAACGTCCGCTTCTTTTGAACAGGAGGGGCCGTTTGTACGCGCAACCTCCGAGTGCAAGAATTGTGGCCGCGATAGGGAGAGACAGAAGAGTGCGTCGGATCATTTTGCTGAGTATTTAAGGCGCTTCCCGAGTTCAAGCACGCGAGAGTCACCGCCGGCGCGCTGTTCGAGTTCGCGGAAGAGCTTTTCGGCATCGTGGTTCTGACCGGATGCTGCGAGGATTTCAACGAGATGACAGGCTACTTCGACGTCAAAGAGACGCTTGAGGGAAGCCAGCGTAAATTCTGCAGCTTGGTCGTTGCGGCCTTCTTTGAAGCAGAGCCATCCCATGCTGTCGAGAATGTACGGATCAACAGGCGCCAGTCGGTAAGCGTGCTCCAGAAGCTTTCGGGCTAGGGGAAGATTGATGTTTTTTGTGATCCAGGAATAGGCAAGCGCATTGCCGGCCTGAATATGGTCGGGATCTTTCGAAAGAATGTCTTTGAGAATGATTTCAGCTTCGTCGTCATGACCGACGTTCAGAGAGATCATTGCCGTATCGTAGGCAATGGAAAGGTCGTCAGGCTTCTTCTCAAGGGCCGTTTTCATGACGGCGAGAGCGTCTTCTGGTCTGCCTGCGTCAATAAGCATTTGCGCCTCTCCGGTCGTGAAGAGGTTATTGTGTTCCGGATAGGTCTCGGAGGCTTTCTGAAGGACGGCGCGGGCATCTTCAATTTTCCGTACTTCCGCGAGCGCAGCGGCTTCACGAAGTCGGGCCTGGGGGGCAAGTTCGCCGTCGGTGAGAGAGGCAAGCGCGTCGGCTTCCTCCTCATGTCGACCGTTCTCATGAAGGGCGACAGCAAGCTTTAGCCAAATGTCGCTGCTGGAAAAGTCTGCGTCGGGATTTTGTTCGGCAATTAGGTCGATATATCTGGTGAGATATTGCTCGGCTTTGTGAAAGTCACGGCAGTCGATTGCTATCTGACCTGCGTTAAGCAGGATGACAGCACTGTTGATCGAGGTTTTCACTGCTTGTTCGACCTCTGTGATGGCGTCTTTGAGACGTCCGGTGCGTGAGAGCACACGGGCGTGAATGAGCCTAACGGAGGAGGCTTCGGGATGCTTGGATAGAAAATCCTTAAGCATGGATTCGGTTTGGATGCGGTCTACAGGCCAACAGAGATCGGCTGCGGCGCTGATGGTCTGTTCGTTGTCTTTTGACAGATCGTGCGCGATTTTGCCGGCACGACATGCGGCGGGCATGTCGTGAAGGGCTTGACGGAATAGTCCAATAGCCAGCTGAACCTTGGCGTTTTTGGCCTGCTTTTCCCAATAAGGCGAAAGAACTGTTTCCACAGTATTGGAGGCAAGTTTGGACTGAACAATGAGCGCCGTGATGTCGGCAGTCATTACAGCCTTGTCTTCCGCATTTGCGTACATGCGGGAAAGCTGCTCGGTGTATTCAGCCTGACGTCCCTTTTCAATGGAGTCGATAAGAATCGTGCGCTGAGCGAGCTCTGCGTTAGGAGCGATCTTGGCCCATGCGCGAGCCTGTTGGAGCACGATTTCGGGATTGCGGGTTTGAAGGGCGGCGCGCCATGCAAGCTCGGCTATTTCGGGAGATGGGGTTCGCTCTAGTGTTTTGTTGAGAAGCGCAAGAGCTGTGTCGGGTTGCTCCCTGTGCGCGGCAATCTCGGCTGTAATGATTTCATAGAGGGATTGGGCAGTGTCGCTCGATTCGGAAGAATGCGTGACTGCGCTTTGGAAGGCCGCCGCGCAGCTGACGGCTGCGGCAAAGGCGGCGAGCACGGCCGCTTTTTTGAATAGTTTTCCGGTCATGAATGAGTGAAAGCTTGGAAAGCCGTTGGTGTAGAGTGTCTTCGTACTTTACCTCTATTTTTCAAGGAATGCGGCATGCTGGATCCCCGGAAGTTATTTGCAAATGCAATCGTTGTCTGGCACAAAGCCTGCGGAAGGCATGATTTGCCTTGGCAGATTGAGGACTGGTATCCAAGGCTTGTTTCGGAGGTCATGTTGCAACAGACCCAGGTTGTTTCGGTGCTTCCTAAGTACGAGGCTTTCATGGCGGCCTTTCCAACGCCCGAATGTCTTGCGGCTGCGCAAGATGATGAGGTGATGGCGCTTTGGGCGGGACTCGGATATTACTCGCGCGCTCGCAATCTGCTAAAGGCTGTGCGCATGATCGTTAATGACATGGGCGGGCGATGCCCAGAAAGCGCTCGTGAGCTTGAGAAGCTTCCCGGTTTGGGGCCGTCAACAGCAGGAGCCGTTGCGGCGTTTGCCTTTCGCGAGAGAGCCGTCATGGCTGATGGTAATGCGCAACGCGTGCTTGCACGTGTGTTCATGGTCGAGGGTAACCCGGCTCAACCCGCTTTTGTGAAGGCAATTCGAGAGCTTGCTGAAACCTTGTTACCGGATTCTGAACTGATGCCGACATACACTCAGGCGCTTATGGATTTTGGTGCAATGCTTTGCAATCGAAGCCCTAGGTGTGATGACTGTCCTCTGTCAGATTGTTGCGGTGCGAACTTGGCGGGTAGGGTAGCTGAATTTCCAGGTAAAAAGCCTCGTCGAGAGCGACCGGTAAGACATGCTGTGATGGTATTTGCTTTTACAGACGATGGACTGTGGCTCAAGCGGCGAACGGAAAAGGGGGTGTGGCATGGCCTGTGGACGCCTCCGGTTCGTCAACAAGACGAAGATGTGAAGGTGGTGGATCCATTTTCGGTTTGTCCGGAACTTGAGGGGGGGATCTTGCGCACGATCAGGCTGGATTCTCTTGTGCACGACTTTACTCACTACCGTTTGATCATTCATCCTGTGGCGATTGACCTGGCGGAGGGATATCACCCTGATGGCTTCACTCTCTTTCGTGAAAAGGAATCGGCGTCGGTTGGAATGCCGACACCGGTGGTGAAGCTCGTAAAAATCTGTATTGAAGAGAGGAATTTTCATCCTTCACTTTTTTGAATTAGACGCCCTCGTTTTGAACGGATTTTTCACCAGAGAGCAATGCTTTCTGTTCGATGATGCGATGCCGCACTACGACGCCGTCCGTGTCGCGGAAGCGCGAGCCTAATTCCTCGGCGACAAAGACGGAGCGGTGTTGGCCGCCTGTGCAGCCGATCGCAATGGTCAGATAGTGTCGGTTCTGGGCAATATAGGATGGAAGCCATTTGCGGATGAAGCCTTCGATGTCGTCCACCATCTCTATGACGTTGGGAAAGGTGCGCAGGTAATCGGCAACCGGTTGGTCTCGTCCTGTTAGGGATCGCAACGCAGGATCGTAGTAAGGATTGGGAAGGCATCGTACGTCGAAAACAAGGTCGCTTGCGACAGGGAGTCCATGCTTGAATGCGAAGGATTCGAATGTGAGTGTCATCCGGGCCTGAGGTTGTCCGACGAATTCTTTTATCCATTCGCGAAGCTGCGAAGGAAGGATGCCTGTCGTGTCCATCAGAGCCGCTCCAGCCGAAATGGGGGAGAGCAGATCTCGTTCGCGGCTGATAGCTTCCTGTAGCGTGACGATCTGATCGCGACTGGCTGCCTGTGCGGAAAGCGGGTGGCGACGTCGTGTTTCTGAAAAACGCTTGACGAGTTCTTGATCGGAGGCGGTGAGAAAGAGAATGCGCACGCCAAAGTTTGCATCCTCAAGTTGCTGAATTGCCTTGAGGGAACCGTCGAACGTGCTCTGGCTTCGCGCGTCAATGGCGACAGCGGCAGACTTGATACCGTGCTTGCGGAGATCCTGAGCTACAGAAAGCAGAAAGGCGGCGGGCAGATTGTCAATGCAGTAGTACCCGCAATCTTCAAGCTGGCGGATGGCAATGGATTTGCCGCCGCCAGACATGCCAGTCACAATAATCAGTTGCATGGCGTTGCCTCCGTAAGGGTGTCAAGCATCTTCTTCGTCACAAAAGTCTTGGTCGTAGTGAAGATCAGCAGGAGGCGTCCAATTATGGATGAGTTCGCAGATCTCGACCTCCGTCTTTGCATCAAGTAACGCGTTCTTGAGAGACTTGTTGCTGAAAAGACAGGCAGCTTCTCGCAAGATCTTCAGATACATGTCGTCGTTTTCGGGAATGAGCAGACAGAGAAAGAGTTGGACCGGACGGCCGTCAGGAGCATCAAGAGAAAGCGGTGCGCTGGTTCTGAGAAAAACGGCGGCGGGTTCGGTGATACTCTCAACTCGTCCGTGAGGAAGCGCGCAACCGCTGCCGAGGCAAGTGGAACCAAGCTTTTCACGTGCAATGAGCGCATCAAAAGCTTCGGTGTGCGAAATGCCGGCAGAGGATTCGAAGACAAGACCTGCCTCTTCGTAAAGGCGTTTTCGGCTCACAACGTTGAGGTTCAGTCGGACAGTTTCAAGAGTAAGCAGGGATGCAAGAAGATTCATGACGCGTCTGGCGGTCCTGCAAAGGACCGCCGAATCGAAAACATCAGTCAGTGTACCAAATGGATGGACAAATCAAAGCTTTCGGCGTGAACGCGCGGACGGAATGCCAGCGCATGTACGGTACTTGGCAACTGTTCGCCGGGCAATGGGCACTCCCTTTTTTTGGAGCATTTCGCATATCATCTCGTCCGAAAGGGGAAGCTTGGGATCTTCGGCTTCGATGAGTTTGCCGATCAGGGCTTGAATTTCGGATGCACTTTGCTCCTCTGAGGAGTCGTTCTGGTTGCTGAAGGAGACGGCGCTGAATAGGGAGCGCATCTCGACTGTGCCTTGGCGGCAGGCAATGAACTTTCCGGAGACTGCTCGGGAGACTGTCGGAACGGAAAGACCAAGTTCGTCTGCAATCTGGCTGAGCGTCATGGGGCGAAGCGCGCTTGACCCGCAACGAAAGAAGGCTTGCTGGCGGGCAACGATAGCATCAGAGAGACGCTGTAATGTTGTACGGCGAGCTTCAATGCGCTGAATGAAGGTCTTGGCTTCGCTGAGCAATACTCGGCGTGTCGAGGGATCAATTTCGCTTTGAGCTGCGTTAACACGCAGACGAATGCGCAATTGTGAGGATGGGTTGATGTGTGCTGTGCTGATGCCGTCTACCGTTTTTACGACAATGTCCGGCACGATGTAAAGCGTATTGGCTTCGCGTGCAATTGGGTAGGGAGAGAGAGTACGTAGCGTATGCAATGCTTCGTTGAGAATCGAAGGTTTTCCGTTGGCGAGCTTGAGAAGGGCCGAGCGATTGTCTGCGGCCACCTTGTCGAGATGTCGGGAGACAATTCGATTAAGCGTGTCGAGTACGGCGGCGTGCATGGTTGAGGGATCGAGACGCTCAATCTGCTTCATGAGGGCTTCAACGGGGCCGGATGTGCCGATGCCGGGCGGGTCCATGCTTTGAAGTATACCTAGCGCTTCTCGCCACTCGGATTCGGATACGCCCTCAATTCCTTCCTCTTTGAGGATGCGAGCGTAATAGCGTACAAGCGTTTCGAATGCGGTCGTGAAGAAACCTCGATCGTCGAGTTCTTCAATAAGGCAGGTGACAAGAAGACGCTGTCGTTGTGTTAGCGGCATGCATCCAAGATCGGAAATCAGTTCTTCCCGGAAGGATTCTGGCGCAGGGATGCGTTCGAAGGGAGCTTCGTCGTTAGATGCTCCCAACCATGATTCGTACGGTTGATCTACCGGTGTTTCCGCTTGTACGGCATCAAAATCGGAATCTTCCTCGCTACGAGCATCTGATTGACCGGCATCATGCTCTTCCACGCGTTCCACGGTATCAGCGGTGGACTGCGGGGGTTCCTCGGCTTCAAGCAGGGGGTTGGCTTCGAGCATAAGTTCAATTTCCCCGAGAAGCTCCTGCGTCGGCATCTGAAGGATGCGAAGTGATTGTTGCTGCTCCTGAGAAAGGACTTGCTGTTGGGAAAGCGTGGCGAGGAGATGTGTTTCCATGAGACTACATGCGGAAGTTTTCGCCGAGGTATATCTTGCGAACAGCTGGATCGTTGACCAGTTCGTCTGGCGTACCCGAGGCAAGCACTTCGCCTTCATTAATGATGTAAGCGTGGTCGCAGATTGACAAGGTTTCGCGGACGTTGTGGTCGGTGATCAGAACGCCGATGTTTCGTTCCTTGAGGAAGCGCACGATGCGTTGAATTTCGATCACGGCGATCGGGTCGACGCCGGCAAAAGGCTCATCAAGCAGAATGAAGCGCGGATTGGCGGCTAGAGCTCGCGCAATTTCGGTTCGACGGCGTTCTCCGCCCGAGAGCGAAATGGCCTGATTCGTACGAAGATGCTGGATTTGAAGTTCTTCCAGCAACTGGTTGAGGCGTTCTTCGATAACATTCTTCGGGAGCGGTCGTCCGTCTTCTCCTTCCTGTAGCTCCAGAATGGCTCGCACGTTGTCTTCGACGGAGAGCTTTCGGAAGACACTCGCTTCTTGAGGAAGATAGGAGAGCCCCATGCGCGCACGCTTGTAAATGGGCATGTGCGTGATGTCTTGGCCGTCAAGTTGGATCTTGCCGTCATCGGCAACAACCAGTCCTACGACCATGTAGAAGGTCGTCGTCTTGCCGGCACCGTTTTTGCCGAGCAAGCCAACAACTTCGCCGGACTTGACGGCAAGGTTGACACTCTTGACGACGTTTCGCGGTCCGTAATGCTTTTTGAGGCCAAAGGCCTCGAGTGCATGGGTGTGCGTGTGGTTAACGGTTGCGTTTTCGGTCACGCTGGAGTCCTGTTACTGCTGTAGCTTTGTGGAGTTGGAGAGAGGTGCGCCTTGACGCTGAGTATCGGAAGATGACTTGGTGCGGGGCGCGATGATTGTAGTGACACGCTTGCCTTCGCCACTGTTGACTTCGGAGCGGGCATTGCGCATGTCGTAGATGATGCGCTCGCCACTCGTCATGTCCTTCTGCTGACCGTTTTCGCTGCGTGAGAGCTGGGCTCTGCCTTCGAGCGTGACTTTGTCAGTTTCCTCATCGTAGACGATTCGATTCGCACTTGCGTGAACCCATTCCTCAATGCCTTTAGTTCTGGGATCGCGCTTTTGCTTGAAGCGTGCGGGGGAGCCGGTTATCGTAGCGCGGCGGTAGCCTTTTGGCGTGATTGCCAGCTCGAGGCGGGCGCCCGTCAGGTTCATGGAGCCTTGGTCGACGGCGACGTTGCCTGAGTAAATGGCAGTTTGCTTGACTTCGTCGCCATTGAACTTGTCGGCATGAACTTCAATGGGCTGGCTCTTGTCGGTGTTCAAGGCCCAGGTTGGCGCTGCGATCACAGCGAGGATGCTGAAAACGATAGACTTTTTCATTTTTGGCCTGCAATGGCGGAATTGTCGATGGATCGCGCGTTAGGGTGAAAGACCGAGACGACGCGGCCGTCAAGCTCGACGGTGTGCATGATGTTGTCGTATTTCATGCCGTTCGAGGCTTCGGTGGTGTCGAGGCCGCGGCGCATGAAAACTTTTTGGTCGGTCTCGAATTTGTATATGTCGAAATAACCCTTGATGTATTCGGTCGTAAAAAAGATGTCAGGCTCATTCTGGAAGGCAGAACGCATTAATCGTACGTTTCCGGAGAGTTCCACGGATTCGAGACTGTCGTTGCTCCAAGCTTGGTTACCCGTAAGAGACAGCTGAGGTTTTTGGGGATCAAGCGAGTGGTAGCTGGCGTTGGTGGCGCGCATGCGTTCGTCTGAGAAATGTTCCATCCTGCTGGCGGACAGCCGTGCGACCGCGACGCCGCGCTTGTCGAAGTCGGTGAGCGTGACGTTGCGTGCAGAAAAGTCGGGACTTGTTTCGCTGGGAACGTATTTCATCGTATCGATGCGAGTTCGAACCGAATAGTAGTAGCTGGCACCGACAAGCAGCAACAACAAGGTCGCGCCAATGATGGCGGTGATGCGTTCGCGAAGGACTAGGCTACGGTGAATCATTATTTTCCGAGGACATAGGTGTTGTGCACGAGTTTATCCCATGCGTCCTGAGATTTGAGGATGAGCTCGGACAATTCCCTGACAGCGCCGCGACCTCCAGGGTGGCGTGACTGCCAGTGAGTGTAGTTCAACACCTCGGGATTCCCGTCTGCGGGCGTTGTAGAAAGGCCAACACGCATTAGAAGAGGCAGGTCGGGTACGTCATCGCCCATGTAGGCTACCTGTTCGTCTGTGAGACCGGTTTCCTCAAGAAGTGCTTCATAGGCTGTGGTCTTGAAGCGCTGGCCTTGCGCGATTCGAGTAACACCGAGTTCCTTCATGCGTTCGGCGACAATCGCCGAAGTGCGGCCTGTGATGATCGCGATCTCGATGCCGTGCTTTTGCAACATCTTGATGCCGAGCCCGTCTCGCACGTAGAAGCTCTTGTAGAGTTCACCAGTGCCGGAAACGTTGATCGTGCCGTCGCTCATCACGCCGTCAATGTCGAGAACGACCATTTTGATGCGGGCTGCTCGTTCATTCACTGTGGTCATGACGACCCTCCTAAAAGAGATCAAAGAACCTTGGCGGTCATCAAGTCATGCAGGTGTAGCGCGCCAATGAGTTTGCTGTCTTCGTCAACGACGAGAAGCTGGTTGCAATGGTAGGTGTCGAGGAGCTTTACGGCGGAGGCGGCAAGTTCCTGTGCGCCAATGGTCTTTGGATTGCGGGTCATTACGTCCTTCATGATGCACGGACGAATATCTCCAAGGCGTTCGATGAGTCGGCGGAGGTCGCCTTCAGTAAAGATGCCAGTTACGCGGTTGTTTTCGTCGACGACGGCTGTCATGCCGATGTGCTTCTTGGTGATTTCGCGAACGGCCTCAAGCACGCTGACCCCTTCGCGCACGGCCGGAATGTCATCATCTTGACGCATGATGTCCTGGACATGGATGAGCAAGCGGCGGCCGAGAGCACCGCCAGGATGGCTTCGAGCAAAATCCTCCTTCGTAAAGCCCTTGGCTGAGAGAGTCGCGACGGCAAGTGCGTCGCCGAGCGCCAGTGTGGCGGTTGTGGAGGTGGTGGGGGCCAGATTGAGCGGACAAGCTTCGCGTTTGACGTGACAGTTGAGATGTACGTCAGCATGCCGTGCGAGGCTGGAATTTGAATTTCCCGTGATGGCGATGAGCGTGGCACCCTCACGCTTAAGCGTGGGAACGATAGTCAAGAGCTCATTGGTTTCGCCAGAGTATGAGATGGCAAGAACAACGTCGTTGGCAGTGATCATGCCGAGGTCGCCGTGTGCAGCCTCGGCGGCGTGCACAAAGTAGGCGGGAGTGCCCGTGGAGGCAAAGGTGGCGGCGAGCTTGCGGCCGACATGGCCGGACTTGCCTACGCCGGACACAATCAGGCGGCCTTTGCAGGAGAGAATGCGCGAAACGGCGTCCGTGAATTCGCTGCCGAGCGTAGAGGCAAGGTGCGTGAGAGCATCGGCTTCCTGGGTCAGAACTTCCTGCCCGAGTTGGAGAGCTGCCGCGGCATCGAATGCATGAGTGTTGCTCATTTGACGGTCCTTCTGTGCGGAAAAATTAGCTGTATAACCTGCTAATGATAACCTGTGCCATGCTCCCGAGGGGTTACCAAAGACGACAAAACCCCGCCGGGGGAACGGCGGGGTTGAAAAGCTGAAACGCTGAAAAAAATCAGTGCTGCAGAATCTTGGAGAGGAACTGCTGAGCGCGTTCGGTATGCGGCGAATTGAAGAATTCCTGAGCCGGGAGATTCTCGATGATTTCACCTGCGTCCATGAAGATCACGCGATCAGCCACCTTGCGGGCAAACCCCATTTCGTGGGTCACGACCATCATCGTCATGCCTTCTTTGGCGAGCTGAACCATTACGTCGAGCACTTCATTGATCATTTCAGGGTCAAGAGCGGACGTCGGTTCGTCGAAGAGCATACAGATCGGGTCCATGGCCAGGGCGCGGGCAATGGCCACACGCTGCTGCTGGCCGCCGGACATCTGACCGGGGAACTTGTCGGCGTGCTTGAGAAGACCGACGCGGTCGAGAAGCTTCAGACCGCGTTCAGTAGCTTCCTCACGGCCGCGGCCGAGCACCTTCATTTGGGCTAGAACAAGGTTCTCGCGGATGGAAAGGTGCGGGAAGAGTTCGAAGTGCTGAAACACCATGCCGACTCGGCTGCGAAGCTGAGGAAGGTTTGTCTTCGGGTCGCCTACGGAGATGCCGTTGACGATGATTTCACCTTTCTGGAAGGGTTCGAGCGCATTGACGGTCTTGATGAGGGTGGACTTGCCGGAGCCGGACGGTCCGCAGACCACGACGACTTCGCCCTTTTCAACATCAACGGAGCAGTCCTTCAGCACCTGAAAGTTGCCGTACCACTTGCTGATGTTCTTGATTTCGATCATTGCCATGATAGGGGGGATATCCTGTTTAAATTATTTTAGTGAGCCTGAGCCGTTCGCATTCTCGCCTGCAGTCGACGAATCAGCAGGGAGAGGGACAAGGAAACGGCAAGATAGCAGACAGCAGCAAAAGAGTACATCAAAACGAGCTGGCCGTCACGCTGGGCGATCTTGGAAATTGAGCCCATGAAGTCATTGCCGCTAATAACGTAGACGAGACTGGTGTCTTGGAAGAGAATGATCGTCTGCGTCAAAAGCACGGGCAACATGTGACGGATGGCCTGAGGAAGCACTACGTGCCGCATGGTCTGAGCATAGGATAACCCAAGTCCGTATGCAGCCTGAATCTGTCCTTTCTTCACAGACTGGATGCCGGCACGCATGATTTCGGCAAAATAGGCAGCTTCAAAGAGCACGAAAGTAATGATGGCAGTCATTTCGGCTCCAATTTTCACCGGATGATCGAGTCCAAGGACAACGCGAAGGATTTCCGGCATCAAAAGGAAATACCAAAAGAGCACGAGTACCAATGGAACAGCACGCATCAGGTTAATGTATAGCTTTGCAGAAGCGGAGAGCCAGCGCTTTTCGGAAATGTGGCAAAGGGCGAGTAGCGTGCCGAGGAAGAGACCGCCGACGGCCGTAATGGCCGTGAGTTCAAGCGTGTAGGCTGCGCCGGACAGAATAAAGCTCCAGCTGTTCGTAATCGAAGTGAAATCCATGACCGACTCCTTTACTTATTTGGCGGCGATGAAGCCGGGAATCGCACAACGCATTTCCATCCAGGCCATCAGGCGGTTGACGCACAATGCAATTGTGATGTAGAGGATCGTTGCCCAGAGATAGGCGGCGAAGAATTGAAAGGTTGCCTCGCCCATTTCATTGGCTCGCATCGTGAGTTCTGGCAGCCCGATTGTCATGGCTACGGCGGTATTTTTGACAAGGTTCATTGCTTCGCTTGTCAACGGTGGCATAACGAGACGGAAGGCCATCGGGAGAACGATGTAACGGTAACGTTCGATGGCTGTGAAGCCCAGGG
This sequence comes from bacterium, assembly GCA_037424205.1. Lineage (GTDB taxonomy): Bacteria > Pseudomonadota > Gammaproteobacteria > Burkholderiales > Burkholderiaceae_F > Sutterella. The sequence goes on from JAXZEJ010000231.1 coordinate 30,345, forward strand.
CTTTGGCAGCGTTAGGCAGGCCGGGGGGAATGGACGTGATGCCGGCTCGGACCTGTTCGGCGATGCGCGAGGAAGTGAAGAGCCCCATGCATAGGAAGGCGGAGAGAAACTGGCTATAAACAGGATCGGTCTCGATCATCCAGTCCTTGTAGGCCGGAATGATTTCTGGTACGACGAAGTACCATATGAAAATCTGGACAATAAGGGGAATGTTTCTGAAGAGTTCTATCCAACCTTCGCAAATGCCGCGAATCCATTTGTTTTCGACGGTTCGCAAGGTGCCGACGATCGTGCCTATCGCAAGGGCAAGCATAAAGGCGGAAAGTGCGAGGCTGACGGTCCAGCCGGCGCCGTATACGAGATAAAGCCACCAAGGATCATCACTCAGCAGGGATGTTTCCCACAGAGTGTTGAGGGTCATGTTAAGTGCCATGGCGGGGGTTCCTCTTGTTTTTGGGAATTAAATCTAAAAGGGATCCCCGGAGGTCTAATTGCTAGCTGACACCCCGGGGACCGTAAAGGCTGTAACTTAGATGCCGTCGCTGTTCGGGTGCGCGAAGAGTTCCTTCGTGACGCTGTTCATCGGGAAGTTAAGGTTGGCGTTCTTAGGCGGAATCGGGGATTCAAACCACTTCTTGTAAAGCTTGGCAAGCGTGCCGTCTTTGATCATTCCGATGATGGTCTTGTCGACTACGGCCTTGAAGGCGGGGTCATCCTTGGCGAACATCGGGGCGTACGGTTCGACGGAAAGCGAAGCGTCAAGGATTTTGAAGTCCTGCGGATTGGGCAGGTTCGAGATCTGTCCCGCGAGCAGCACGTCGTCAATGACAAAGGCCGCGGCGCGTTTCTTGGCGACAAGTTGCATGGATTCCGCAAAGTCTTTTGTCATCAGGTAGCGGATCTTCACGCCGTTGTCCTTTTCAAATTTTTTGAGCAGAGCGACAGAGGTCGTTCCGGAAGTGACGGCAACGTTTTTGTTATGAAGATCCTTGAGGGAGTTGATGCCGGAATCCTTCCAGACGGCGGCGGAAACCTGAATGCCAAAGTAGTTGATGCCGAAGCCAGCTTCGCGCTGACGAGCTTTGGAGTTCGTCGTGGAGCCGCATTCGATGTCTACCGTGCCATTCTGAATGAGCGGAATGCGGTTGGCGCTAGTAACGGCCTGATACTTGATTGTCAGGTTTGGCATGTTGAGTTCCTTCTTCACGGTTTCGCTGACGGCTTTGCAAACTTCGAAACCGTAGCCCGTGGGGGTGCCGTCGGCCTGCAGATAGGAGAATGGAACAGAAGCTTCGCGATAACCGAGCGTCATCGTGCCCGACTCCTGGATGCGCTTGAGCGTGCCGGTAAGTTCGGCGGCGGAGACGGAGGAAGTAAGAAGCATGCCCGCACAGAACAGGCCGGTAAGCGGAAGAGAAAGCTTCATGGTGGAACTCCTGAAAATTGAGTCTGTCAGAGGACCGTGAGCATTAGAACGGTCGAGGGTGTGTTGTCATTTTTCGTAGCAAGCGGCGTGCCAAATGCCATGGGATAAATGAACTAGAACGACAAAACGACTGTTGCAGAGTTGATGCTGGTGGTGATCCTGCTTGTGAATGGGAAAGGTGGAAGAAAATGAGGAGAGGCAAAACTTAAAAGGGGGGCAGGAGAGTGCACCAAAAAAAAGCGCGCACCGTTTTGGTGCGCGCTTTGGGTGCCGATAAGAGTGCGGAAGGTTATTCTGCTGGGCGGAAGGCGGGTTTGCGGCCTTCAAGGAAAGCGGCGAGAGCTTCTGCGGCCTCGGCGGACTGGGCTTGGCGGCGCCAGACGGTCTCCTCTTCTTCGGTGAGGCCTTCGAGGGCCTTGTTGCGCGGGGAGGTGAGCATAGCCTTCATGGCGCGAACGGCATTGGGCGGCAGAACGGCAAGGCGGGCAACCTTCGAGGCGACTAGATTATCCAGGGCTTCATCGTCAGCAGTGCCGGTGATGATGCGCATGTCAAGAGCTTCGGCAGCGGTGATCGGTTCGGAAAGCATGAGCTTTTCCGTAGCGCGAGGAAGACCTGCAGCAGCAGCCATGATGTAGGCGGAGCCGAAGCGGGTTGTGCGGCCGAGTGCAACGCTGGGCAAAGAGAAGAGTGCTCGGTCGGAGGCGTAGACGAGGTCGCAGTACAGAAGGATTGAGAGTGCGGCGCCCACGCACGGTCCCTTTACTTGGGCGACGATGGGTTTGGGGAAGGTTCGCAGTGCAGCGAAGAAGTTCGTCATGGCGCGATCGAGCACGTCTGGCTGAACACGCAACTCGTCAAGATCGGCGCCGGCGGAGAAAATTTGTTCACCACCCTGAAGAAGAATGACGCGAACGGAGTCGTCGGAGGCGGCCTGAGCGAGAGCCTCCGTCATGGTGTCGAACATTTCGGCGCTGATGCTGTTGCGCTTCTGCGCACGACTGATCGTCAGTCGGAGGATGCCGAATTCGGTGTTGGACAGAATGGCCATTGCTGTATTTCCCATGAAGAAAAAGATTAGAGGCGCGCCATTATAGGTGATCCGAGGAGGTGGAGATGTGCTTCACCCAGGGGTCTGTGTCGCGGCTGTCGCTTGAGGATGGAGTGTAGCCCATTGCCGTCATCATGCTCTGCATGGCTTCGTTGCCTTTGAGAACGTGGCCGATAAAGTGGGTGACGCCGCGCCGGGCAGCCGAGCTTTCAATATGAGCCATCAGAACGCGCGCTAGCCCCCGTCGATGCCAGGCGTCTTCGACGACGATTCCGAACTCGGCCTCGCCAGGTTCGCCTGTCAAACGCCAACGGGCGACGGCATGGATTTCGCCATCATGACCAAGTGCCCAGGCTCCCTCGCGGGCATAGTCGAGCGAGGCAAGTTCGCAGATGCGTTCGTCGGAGAGGTGTACGGATGTATGAAAGCGCAGGTAGAAAGTTTTGTCCGACAAGCGTTGGAGAAAACGCTTGAGCGGATGAAAATCACCAGGGACGAGCGTACGAAGTACGAGTTTTTCGCCGCTTCCCAGTGTCACTGCGCGGCCTTCTTCCCAGGGAGGGGCGCACACTGTGAGGTGCGGATAGTCGAGTTCGGGGTCCGCAGGTGCCTCATTCAAGTGCACGTCTGCGTCTATGGCGGCAGCACCGCCGTCAGTCCAGACGAGCGGATTGATTGTGAGGTCGCGAATGGCAGGAATACGTGCTGCGAGCACGGATAACCTGCAGAGCATCTGAGCGATAAGCGTGCGGTCTGCAGGCGCCAGACCTCGGTAGGATCCAAGAGCACGTGCAATCTTGGTGCTTTCCACGAGGCGGTTGGCTTCATTTAGGGTAAGCGGCGCGAGAGCGGCTTTTTTGTCCTGATAAAGCTCGGAACCGATGTTTCCGGCGCCGAATTCAACCACTGGACCGAGCACGTTGTCATAGGCGATGGCGAGATGAAGCTCGCGCACCGATGAATGAGGCACCATCTTCTGGACTACAGCTCCTTCCATGGGGGTCATGGGCGAGCGTTGAGCAAGATTCTTTTCGATGTCCTTCCATGCTTTCACAAGCCTTTCGCGATCATTGATATCCAGAATTACGCCGCCGATGTCAGATTTGTGCTTGAGTCCTGGAGTGGTGATTTTGAGGGCAACCGGCCAGCCGAGTTCATCAGAGGCGGCACATGCCTCCTCGAGAGTGCGCACTTCTCGAAGTGGTACGGTGGGGATGTCAAAACATGCAAGAAAACGACCGGTTTCGCTCGGTGAAAGAGTATGACGGCCTTCAAGACGTGCGCCGCTAACAATGGAGCGTGCCTCAGCAAGTTTGGCGGCGTTGAGTTCGACCGACCATTCAGGAGGAATGCTCAGTCGTTCGGAGCGTCTGCGAGCTTCGGCAGCTAGATATCCGAAGGCTAGTGCTGCTGCAACGGGCGACTGAATGGCAGAGATTGGTGCGTTTGGGACGGAGCGCAACTGTTTTCGGACGCTCAACGTGATTCTGTCGCTTACCCAAGCCGTTATGACGGGTTTGAAAGAACCTGCGGCTGTCTTGGCAAGTAGTTTTAGAGTTGGATCAATCGTTGTTATGGGACTGGGGGCGACGACGACGAGTGCGCCATCAATCATTGGATCCTGGAGTACGATCTGGAGTGTTTTTCTATAACGTTCGGGCGCAGCTGTGGCACCCACGTTGACAGGGTTCACGGCAATTTGTTGCGAAGGATATGCCGTTTTCAAGTCCTTGATCGTAGCGTTGCTTAGCCCGTGAAGGTCAATGCCGCAGGCTTGAGCCGCTGAGGCGGTAAGTGATGCGAACCCCGAGCCGTTTGCAATGACGGCAATGCGGTTGCTTCGAGGAAGTCGGTTGGTGGCGAAGCCTGAGACAGCCGCTGTGAATTCTTCAAATGTGGGAACGAGTGTGGCTCCTGCACGTTCGACGAGTGCGGCCAACGCAGCTTCGCTTCCAGCGTCGGTTCCCATTTTGAAACAGGCGATGCGATCGGCCGCGTAACCTGATCCGCTGCCGGCTTTTAGGATGACGACGTGCTTTTGGGCGCATGCAGCCCGGAGGGACGAATAAAACTCGCGTGGTCTTCGGATGCCTTCGATGTGCAGTGCAATGACACGGGTGTTTTTGTCGTTCGCGTAGTAATCAATGAGTTCGGGCATGTCAACGTCAATGGCGGCGCCCGTTGAGACTACGCCCGAAAAACCTAGTTCGGCTTCCTGTGCGTAATCAAGAAGCGCCGTTCCGATCATGCCTGATTGTGTGATGAGGGCGATATTGCCGGGACGCGGAAGGTTGGGCCAGTAGCTGACGTTGACGCCGAGCCCAGGGTTCATGAGGCCGAGGGAGTCGGGGCCAATTAGTCGGATGCCATATTGGTCAGCCACTGCCTGAAGTTTTTTAAGCCACGTAATGTCGCTTGCGTATGCGTTTTCGTCAGGGGTGATGAGTGCATAGGCAACGCCACGTTCGCCTGCATCGATAAGTGCCTTGAGTATGCGGTCGGCACGCAAGGAGATTACAACGAGATCGATGTCGCCGGGTACTTCACTGATGCTCGAGAAGCAGGGGCGTTCCCCGATGTATTTGTATTTGGGGTTAATCGCCCATGCATTCTTGAGCAGTTTCGAACGGGCAACTGCGCGCCATACGAACGAGCCTCGGCTTGCTGTTTTGTCGCTGGCGCCAATGACGGCGATGTTTTCGGGGCAGAGGGCTCGCTTGAGCGTTGAGCGAATGGGATTCAAGGTGGCCTCCCGGCGGTGGATGAACCTTATGCGTATGTGTTCAATTGTGCAACGAACCAGCTAGAGAAGGCAAAGACGGCGACTGATGTGAAATTCGGTACACTAAGAATCGGGATGCGAGGCATTTCGCATCGCTTGTCCCGTAGCAAAGGTGAATATATGAAAGTTTACGGTGAACCTACAAGAAGCATCCGTTCCCTCGACAACGGTACGTCAATTGAGATCGTCGATCAGACGCTTTTGCCGTATCGCTTTGAAAAGCGCGTGCTCAGCGACTGGCGGGACTGCGTGGAGGCTATTCGCACCATGCGCGTTCGCGGCGCTCCGCTCATCGGTATCACCGGTGCATGGGCGGTTGTTCTCGCCGTCAAGGAAAATCCCGAGAACGATGCCTTGCTCAAGGCTGCCGAGGTTATTGCTAATGCGCGCCCGACTGCTGTGAATCTTTCCTGGGCTGTTCGCCGCATGATGGGCACTCTCCTGCCACGTACGCCGGCACTTCGTTTTGAGGCTGCTGTCAAGATGGCGGAGATGATGACTCAGGAGGACGTGGAGATTTGTCGCGCCATCGGCGAAGCAGGCATGACACTCATATCGGATCTCTATACGAAGCTTCGCCGTCCGGTGAATGTGCTTACGCATTGCAATGCAGGCTGGCTTGCCACTGTTGATTACGGCACCGCACTTTCTCCGATCTATATGGCGTTTGAGCAGGGAACTCCTTTGCATGTCTGGGTCGATGAGACCCGTCCGCGAAATCAGGGGCTTCTCACTGCTTGGGAGCTTGGTCAGCATGGCGTGCCCTATACGCTTATCGCTGATAATGCAGGCGGACAGCTGATGCAGCAGGGCGACGTTGACCTAGTAATCGTGGGAGCAGACCGAATCACACGACGCGGCGATGTGGCAAACAAGATTGGCACCTATCTCAAGGCGCTTGCGGCATCTGACAATGAAGTGCCTTTCTATGTTGCGGCTCCTTCTTCAACCATTGACTGGACCCTTAATGACGGTAAGCGCGAGATTCCTATCGAGAATCGTGCCGCCAGCGAACTTCTGGTTGTCAACGGGATTGGCAGCGACGGCACTGCTCGATCTGTTCAGATTGCCGCATCTGATGTGGCTGTGGCGAATCCGGCGTTCGACGTTACTCACAATCGTTTTGTGACGGGCATCATTACGGAACGCGGCATTGTTAAGCCGACGGATTTGGTGACGGTATTTGCCGACTTATTACCTAAGGCCTGAAGATATGATGCAGGATACGACAGCGCTTCGCGCCGAATTGATTGAAACCGCCCGTGAAATGAATCGACGCGGGATCAACGTCAATAAATCCGGGAACGTCTCCGTGCGTGCCTGTTCGACAAGCGGGATTGAAGGCTTTTTGATTACGCCGACTGGCGTGCCGTATGAGAATTTGACGCCCGATCATTTGGTTTGGATCCCGTTGGGGAATCCACCGTCCTTGAAAAGTGCTACGGGTGCTTTTCGTCCATCGTCCGAGTGGGAAATGCATGCGCGTGCATACCTGCGGCGTGCCGATCTTAATGCGGTTGTACACACGCATTCTTGTTTTGCAACCGCGCTGGCTTGTCAGGACATGCCGATCCCGCCATTTCACTACATGGTGGCTGCCGCAGGAGGGCATTCGATCGATGTTGCACCCTATGCGACTTTCGGAACTCCGGAGCTCGCTCGTATTGCTGCCGAGGCGCTCGCCGTCAAGAATGCCTGCCTGCTGTCGCATCATGGAGTGTTGGCTGCCGGCAAATCGCTCTTTGCCGCGCTGACCCTTGCGGCTGAAGTTGAAAATCTTGCACATCAATATGTAGTTGTCAGTCAGCTCGGCAAGCCGAAGCTGATCCCGTACGAGGAGATGAATCATGTACTGAAGAGTTTCCGTACATATGGGCAGCAACGAGTTGAAGAGGAGGCCAAGTGACGGCGAAGGTACCGGAAAAATGGTTCAGGGTTGACGGTTCTGTTGTTTCGTGCACCGAAAGTGTCAAGGTTCTCAATGAGAATTGGCACGAGGCTCGCGACATGCTTCAGGAAATGTTCGAAGATGCCGTGTTGCTTGGTTGCGGAAAGGAGGCTTTCAAGGAGGAATTTCGCCGTCTGATCAATGATCTTGATTGCGACTACAAGGAGCTCCTTCAGCCTGTCGAGGCCAAGGGGGCTTTGACAGGGAAGAAGTAATGAAAGTCCGAATCTGGAGTTGTGCGCTTGCTTTTGTTGCGTGCTTTTTTCTGACAGCCTGCTCTCATCCGCAGCTTATGAATCAGGGCATGACTGACGTGCAGGTTGAAACCAGGCTTGGGGCACCTCATGCGGTTGTTGATGTCGGCAATGGCATGCGGCGCTGGGTTTATTCCATGCAGCCTTTTGGCCAAGAGGTCTGGTGGATTGAGTTTGACGCTGACGGCAGGGTTTTGAGGCGAGAAGAAGTGCTTGACAGGGTTCATATGGCGCAGATCAAGCCCGGCGAGAGTACGAAGGAGGACGTCTGGAATTTGTTCGGCAAGTGTGCTCAGGAATACGTTTTCACTCTGGTAGATCAGACCGCCTGGATGTATCGCTTTCGTGACGACGGCATCTTTGACATGGCCTGCTGGGTTCAGTTCGATGATAGAGACGTTGTGACAGAGGTGGGTTTTACCGCTGATCCTTGGAGAGATGGAGACAGTTTATTCTGGCTCTTTTGACGAATTTTTGCATGCAAGAAACGCAGTTCGAGTTGAGAATCCAGCGTGTCCAGAAAGCGGCTGAGGGGCGTTGGTTCGATATTTTGCTTGGGGCGGGCATACCTCAGCCGATGCTTCAACGTGCCAACAGGCCGTGTCCGCTTTGCGGGGGCAGGGATCGCTTCTCTTTTTTCAAGGATAGGCTTGATGGTCACTGGTATTGCCGGGGATGCGGCTACGGAGACGGTCTGTCGCTTTTGCAGAAGTGGAGGGGCGAGGGGTTTGTTGAAGCGCTAGCCTATCTCGAGAGAGTTCTTGGATTGCCGGAATTTAAGTCGAATGTTAGCGAGGCGGTCTCGAAAAACGCAGAGGTGAGGGATGCCAAGTGCTTGCAGAGACAGGCCAGACTCCAGACTATCTGGGAGGAGTCTGAGGAATTATCTAGTTTGCCGCCAAGTGATCCAGTGAAGCGTTACCTATCTTCTCGCGGTATCTATGGCAATGGGGTGGCGGAACTTCGAAGTCATCCGTTGCTGGACTATTGGGAAGAGTTGGACGATGGTGAGATATCGCATGAGCGTTGGCCTGCCATGATAGCTCGCGTTACCGATGATAAGGGTGAAACGGTCACGCTACACAGAACCTATCTGACTCCCGAAGGAGCCAAGGCGCCTGTAGATTGTTCCAAAAAGCTTTATGCCGGAAGTGCTCGCGGCGGACTCATCAGGCTTGGTGAGCCTAAGGATGTGCTTGGCATAGCGGAAGGCATTGAAACGGCTCTTTCGGCAGGGAGGCTGTTCAAGATGCCCGTATGGAGTGCCGTAAGCGTTGGTGGCTTCCAATATTTTACGAAGGTGCCTGCCGAAGTGAAGAAAATAGTTGTTTTTGGTGATAACGACAGGAGTTTTGTTGGGCAGGCTGGTGCGTACGCGCTTGCAGCAAGATTGCACAGAGATAATCCGGAGCTCGAGATACAGGTGGAGTTGCCGAAAGTGGAAGGGTTAGACTGGAATGATGTCTGGATGCGACGCCGAGCAGGCAGTCGTCGTCCCACTAAAGTCAGGCTTTAGTTGACGTGTATTTTCGCCGGCGCGAATAATGCAAGAAGGGCCGCTTTCGTAGGAGAGCGGCCCTTCTTTTAGAACTAGAAGTTCAGATCAGTTGATTACTGACCAGCGATTTCGAGTTCCTTCTTCTGCTCATTGCGCAGGCGAATGTGCAGCTCGCGCAACTGCTTTTCATCGACCGGAGCCGGAGCGTGCGTCAGCAGGCACTGGGCGCGCTGGGTCTTCGGGAAGGCGATGACGTCGCGGATGGAGTCGGCTTCGCACATCATCGTGACGATGCGGTCGAGACCAAAAGCGAGGCCGCCGTGCGGAGGTGCGCCGAACTGGAGGGCGTCGAGCAGGAAGCCGAACTTCTGCTTGGCTTCTTCCGGACCAATCTTGAGGGCTTCGAAGACCTTGGACTGGACTTCTTCGCGATGGATACGAATGGAGCCGCCGCCGATTTCCCAACCGTTGAGAACCATGTCGTAGGCCTTGGCGTAGGCATGTTCAGGATCGGAGATGAGGAGATCCTCATGACCGTCGAGCGGGCTGGTGAACGGATGGTGGCAAGCAACCCAGCGCTGATCTTCTTCCGAGTACTCGAACATCGGGAATTCGACAACCCAGAGAGGCTGCCAACCCGGGGTGAAGAGTCCGTGAGCCTTACCAAATTCGGAGTGACCGATCTTCAGACGGAGAGCACCGAGGCTGTCCCAGACGATCTTGGCCTTGTCGGCGCCGAAGAACACGACGTCGCCGTCCTGGGCGCCGGTGCGTTCAAAGATCGTATTGAGTTCTTCGTCAGAGAGATTCTTGACGATCGGACTTTGGAGACCTTCGCGGCCCTTGGAGAGATCGTTGATCTTAATGTAGGCGAGACCCTTGGCGCCATAGATCTTGACGAATTCGGTATAGGTATCGATTTCAGAGCGCGGCATGGAGGCGGCACCCGGAACTCGCATAGCGACAACCTTACCGTTATGGAGGGACTTGACGCCGGAGAATACCTTGAAATTGGAGTTTTCGACGACGTCGGTCACTTCGACGAGCTTCAGGTGGACGCGGAGGTCGGGCTTGTCAGAACCGTACTGAGCCATGGCGTCGTCCCAGCGCATGATCGGGAACGGGTTCTTGAGGTCGACGTCGAGGACTTCCTTGAAGACCGTGCGGATGAGTTCTTCCATCAAGGCGCGGATTTCATCCATGTTGAGGAAGGACGTTTCAATATCGACCTGCGTGAATTCGGGCTGGCGGTCGGCACGAAGGTCTTCGTCGCGGAAGCACTTGACGATTTGATAGTAACGGTCGAAGCCGGCGACCATCAGGAGCTGCTTGAAGAGCTGCGGAGACTGCGGCAGAGCGTAGAAACAGCCGTCCTGAACACGGGACGGAACAAGGTAGTCGCGAGCGCCTTCCGGCGTGGAGCGCGTCAGCATCGGAGTTTCGATGTCGATGAAGCCGTGCTTGTCGAGGAACTTGCGGAAGGCCATGGCGGTGCGGTAACGCGTGCGGAGATTCTTCTGCATAACGCCGCGACGAAGATCGAGCACACGGTACGTCAGACGCGTGGTTTCGGACAGGTTCTCGTCATCAAGATGGAACGGAGGCGTAACCGACGGATTGAGAATTTCGAGTTCATGGCAGAGAACTTCGATGCCGCCGGAGACGAGCGTTTCGTTCTTCGTGCCGTCTGGACGAGCGCGCACAACGCCGACAACCTTGAGGCAGAATTCGTTGCGGCACTTGTCGGCCGTGGCGAAAACTTCGGGGCGGTCCGGGTCGCAGACGACCTGAACAATGCCCTCGCGGTCACGAAGGTCAATGAAGATCACGCCGCCGTGGTCGCGACGACGATGAGCCCAGCCGAAAAGAGTCACGGTCTGACCGATGAAGGATTCATCAACCAGGCCAGAGTATACGGTTCGCATATAAGCTCCGAGAAAAAGACCAACGCGCGGTACGAGTGCTGTTGGTCACACGATTACAACGACAATGCTATGGCTTTGCAGAGCCGCAATGGTGCATGCGGCGGCGCAATGGGAGCGCCGCTGCGGAATCAGTTTGCGCCGCCTTCAAAAAGGCAAGAACGCACAACAGGTAAGTTTACTGCCAACCAATGTTGAAAAACGAAAAAGCATGGCAGTTTGGGGTATTTTATCTAGATTCGCTCACACGAAAATGCATAAAGGCCGTTGCCTCGGACTGACAGTCCGGGACATCCGGCCTTTTTTCGCATTGGCAAGCGGAGATGCCGTTCTGCTTACTTTGAAGTGTCGGGCTTGCGATGGGAAGCCGGAAGGGCCTTGTGTCCGCCGTTGAAGTCTGTGGCGGCCCAGCCAGTGCCCCTGAGTTCAAAGCCAGGAGCGGAGAGTTCCTTCACCAATGCATCCTTGCCGCACTGGGGGCACTTCGTCAGAGGCTTGTCGCTCATCTTCTGAAGAAAGTCCTTTTCAAAGCCGCAGTTAGTGCATCGATAAGCGTAGATAGGCATGGTATGAAAGTTTGGAAAGTAAACGTGGAGGAAACAGATTATAAGGAAGGAAAGGCGGTAAGGCTTAAAAAATCAGGAAAAAGGCCGCCGCATCTTTGATGCAGCGGCCTTTTATGAGCCGATCTCAATGAGAATTATTCTTCATCATCCACACGGTGGAACTTGCTGGCGAGTTCGGCCTGCTTTTGAGCCGGAACGGGCTGGTAGCTGTCGAGTTCCATGGACCAGCTGCCCGTGCCCTGTGTGAGGGCATGCAGGCGCGTTGCGTATCCGTCAAGTTCGGAAAGAGGCACGATGCCGGTGATCTCCATAAGACCGCCCGGAAGCGAGTCGGTGCCGGAAACCTGACCGCGACGGCTGGCGAGGTCGCCGGCGAGATCGCCCATGTACATGTCGGGCGCCGTGATTTCGACGCGTACGATAGGCTCGAGGATCTTCGGTTGGGCGTTGGCAAGTGCATCAAGGAAGGCTTTGCGGCCGGCGGCGACAAAGGCGACTTCCTTCGAGTCGACCGGATGGCTCTTGCCGTCGTAGACGGTGACCTTGACGTCCTGAAGAGGATAACCGGCGAGGTAGCCGGAGTCGAGAACTTCGCGAACGCCCTTTTCAACGGCCGGGATAAGGTTGAACGGGATTACGCCGCCCTTGACTTCATCATGGAACTCAAAGCCAGCGCCGCGTGCAAGTGGCTCGATGCGCAGGTAGACCTCGCCGAACTGACCGGCGCCGCCAGTCTGTTTCTTGTGGCGAGCATGGCCTTCGGCCGGAGCGGTAATGGTTTCGCGATACGGAACGCTTGGCGTGCCAGTGACGACTTCGAGCTTGAAGTTGACCTTCATGCGGTCGAGAATCGAGCGAACGTGCATTTCGGTAAGACCGCGAATTACGGTTTCGTTAAGCACGGCGTCATGGTCGACTTCCATCGTCGGGTCTTCGGCAAGCATCTTGTTGAGGACTTCGCCCATGCGAGCTTCATCACCGCGGCGGGAAGGCGCTATCGCGAGACCGAACATTGGCTTCGGGAAGTTGATCGGACGCATGTGAACTCCGGTGAGGTTCGGTTCGGAGTGGAGAATCGAGCCATAGGTGAGTTCGTCGATCTTGGCGAGTGCGCCGATGTCGCCGGGGCTGAGGAATTCAGTTTCGCTCGTATTCTTGCCCTGGAGGAGCAACGGATGAGCGGCCTTGACGCCCTTCTTGTTGTCGTCGACAAAGAGCGTAGTGTCCTTGTTGATCGTGCCCTGATGAACGCGGAAAATACCGATCTTGCCGATGTACGGGTCGTTGACGACCTTGAAGACTTGAGCTACGACAGGAAGATCCTTGTTGGGATGAGTGATGAACGGCGTGCCGTCTGCATTGACGAAAAGTGCGTCATTGGCTTCGGCAGGGCTCGGCAGGTGGCGAATAATGACCTTCATGAAGTCGCGAATGCCGATCAGATTCTTTGCGGAGACGAAGCAAACCGGAATGATGGTGCCTTCTCGAAGAGCTTTCGTGATGAGCGGATGCAGGGTGCGCGGGTCAACGCTGCCTTCCTCGAGATAGTGCTCAAGCATTTCGTCGTCTTGTTCAACGATCTTCTCGATGAAGGCGCGATGAACTTCTCCGACGCTGAGGATGTCGGCTTCGCCCTCATCCTTGTCAAAGCAGTCGATGACGATGGAACGGTTGTTGGCAGGAAGGTTGATCGGGAGAACGCCTGGTCCCCAGACTTCCTGCATGTCCTTGAGCAACTGTTCCAAGTCAACGTCGGGAGCGTCGAACTTATTGATCACGATCATTCGGCAAAGACCGCGTTCCTTGGCTATGTCCATCATGCGACGCGTTAGAAGTTCAACGCCTTTTGTGGCGTCGACGACGGCGCAGACAGACTTGACGGCGTCAAGGGCGGACATGTCCTGCCCGATGTAGTCGGGATACCCCGGGGTGTCAAGCACGTGAATGCGCACGGGGGTGAGGTCGGGAAGAGCCGTATCAACATGAGCAACGGCCAGACGAATGGAGTGCTGAACCTGTTTTTCGAGAGCGTCGTTGTCGCACATCGTATTGCCGCGCTCGATGGAGCCGAGTTCGGAAATCATGCCGGTGCGGTAGAGCATGGCTTCAATGAGAGAGGTCTTGCCGCAGGAGCCGTGCCCCACCAACGCTACAGTACGAAGATTCTCGGTCAGATAGTTGCTCATTGTTGTTCTCCTCTTCCAGAACAATGTTTTGAATGGCTGGTCAAGCCGCTAGCTTTTTTATTGTGCGCTTGTGAAGGAATGGGTAGGACGTTATGACGAAAGATGTTGATTAATGTCGACAGGATGAAAGAAAACACTGGCTTTTTTAGCTAAAAGCAGGCAAACTATAAAATTGTGCAAACAAAAAAGCCTTGCCGTGTTGATTTCGCGGCAAGGCTTTTCTATTTGGATTTCAGGATCATAGCTGATCACAGCCGATTTCAATGAGCTTCGGAATTCGGATCTCGATCTCTAGACCGTGGGGAGTGACGTTTCGTGCGGAAATGTAGCCGCCGTGCGCGGTCACGCTCCGTTTGGCGATGGCAAGACCGAGACCGAAGCCCGTGCCGGTGCGAACATTGGCACCCCGGACAAAGGGGGAGAACATGACGGCGAGTTCTTCTTCCGGCATGCCGGGCCCTTCGTCAAGGCACTTGATGATGAAGCAATCCGCGTTGGAGGAAAGAGAAAGTTCGATTGATGAACCTTCGGGGGTATGGCGCAGGGAATTGCGTGCAATGTTGTCGAGGGCTCTGGCAAGTAAATTGCCGTCCGCATCAATGATGGGATCCCCCTCGAGAGTAATTTTTACGGTGACGTTTTTTTGCTGGGCTTCAAAGCTGAGGTCGTCTGCGACGCCCTCGATGATGTCTGCAAGTCCAACGGGAGATTTAGTCATGTTGTCGCCGTTTTCAAGGCGTGCATACGTAAGAAGTGATTCAACGAGCTCGTTGATGTTTCCGACTTCTTTCTCAATGCGTTCGAGTGAATCCTGAGTGCGTTCGGGGGCGCGTCTAGCGAGCTCCAGAGCGACTTCGATGCGAGCGAGCGGACTGCGCACTTCATGGCTTACGTCGTGAAAGAGTCTCCGCTGTCTGTTGATGAGCGCTTCGATCTTGTCCGCCATGCTGTTGAAGACGTGTGCGAGATTGGCAACCTCCGCGTCTCCTCGAGCGAGTTCGTCTGACGTTCGAGTATTGAAGGCACCATCGGCAAACTGGCGCATGATGCTGTCGAGCGCGTGCAAGTTGCGTGTGTAAAGACGCGCAAGCAACCAAGAAACGAGCAGTGTGAAGAAGCCTGCTAGTGAAAGTGTCAGTGCTACTGGAAATTGGTGTAATTGCGGAGGAATCAGCCTTACGGGGAAAGCAATGGTGCGAACGGCGAAGAATTCGCAGGGTTCGTTGCTGATTTCGACGGTTCTAATGGGTTGTCGTTTATCGGGCGGACCGTCGGATCGTTGTGGAGTCTTCCGAATTTCCTCCAGACTTTTGTAGGCTTTTTCAGGAAGCTGTCGCCCTGAAATTTCATTACCGTTACTGTCGAGTACGAAGACGACGGGATTGCTATTGAGTCTTTCGTTACGCAACCATGCTATGAGCCCATCTTTGCCAGCAATTTCATAGATGCCAACGGCGCTGTTGATGGATTTTTGGGCGATGAAACGCCATTCAATGCGGCCGATATCTTCGTTTTGCCGGCTTTGCGCTGCAAACGCAACCATCCAGACGCAGATGGCCGTAAGCAGTATGACGAGACTGAAGCCGGCAAAAAGTTTTCCGAAAAGCGTGTTGAACAGGCGACTAAGCATGGGCGACTCCTTCTTTTCGGATAAGCGGAATAAAGATCTGTCAGCGAATGACGAATTGATAGCCGACGCCGCGGATGCTTTCGATCGCGACGCTTTTTCCGAGTACTGCAGCAAGCTTGTGTCGGATCGAGGAAACGTGGACGTCGATGGCGCGGTCGTAGCGCTGCATTGTGCGGCCAAGCACTTTTTGGTAAATCTCGTCCTTCGGAACAGGTGTTCCCACCTTGCGTGCCAGAACCTCAAGAAGCGTGAGTTCCGTACCCGTCAGGTCGATGACGACGCCATTGGCTGAAGCTTCGCGTCGGCTGGGGTTAATCGTGAGGGGACCGGCCACTACAGGGGCAATGGCCGACGGCATGTTGGCCGTTCGGCGCAGGATTGCATTGAGCCGTGCGGCCAGCTCGCGCGGCGGGCAGGGTTTGGGGACGTAATCGTCGGCGCCGAGCTCGAGACCGATGATGCGGTCAACAGGGTCTCCCTTGGCGGTTAGCATCAGTACAGGGAGCTGGCTCTTTTCGCGGATTCGCTTGAGAACTTCTACGCCGCTCATCCCGGGCATCATCACGTCGAGGACGACGATTTCAAATTCCTGCTTGGCGAGCAGTTCCAGAGCTTCCGTGCCGTTGTGTGCAGCAACAGGGGCAAAACCTTCGAGCTGCAGGTAGTCGACGAGGAGGGTGACGAGCTCGACGTCATCGTCGACTATGAGTATGGGGCGGGGATGCTTGAACATAACGAACCCGAAAATGGCGGCTGAAACCGTGACATGGAACAATGGAACGTCTCATGTTAACAAAAATTGGCATGCAAAAGTTTGTTACGTGAACTGTCGGAACCTTTACGCAGAGATTGTAGAACCCTGTTTGGGACTGTAGGAGAATGTAATTGGGGATCTGAGGCAAAATGTTTGTGATTCTCGTTTATTTTTTCACTCAGACCGAACGCAACAGAAAATAATCCATGATGAATCCGACGATGATGAAACGGTCGGTGCCGGGTCTGTTGATCGGCGCGTTGTTCCTTACGGGGTGCGCCGTACAAAACCCAGACATGAAGACCATGGCTGAGGAGGCGTCTCCTGCGGCTTGGAGTGTTTCGATCTATACGCAATCTTCTGCGGATCCTGCCGAATTCTGGCAGTCCTGGGGTGATCAGAAGCTTGCTGCGCTTATTGAAAAGGCTCGCAACGCGAATACGGATGTACTGACAGCGCTCGCTTCCTTGCGCTCGGCAAGGGCTGGACTTTCGGATGCACGGCATTCGCTTTTCCCTTCGGCTTCTATCGGGGCGGATGGGACGCATCGTCATGCGGACGGCGGGTCGAGCGAGAGTTTTTCCGCGACGGCTGACGTGAAGTGGTCGTGGAACCTCGCGGGAGCGGATTTGTCGAACGAGACTGCCCGCCGTTATGAGGCGCTGGCGAGTGAAATCTCCGTTGCGGATGCGCAGGCGCTTGTTGAAGCTGAGACGGCTCAGGCGTATATCAATCTTCGCTCGACACAAGTGCTTCTGAAGATCGCTGAGGAAACCGTAAAAAATTACGAAGAAAGTGCCGAGATTGCTTCTTGGAGAGCCAGCTCCGGGTTAGCCAGTGCTTCGGAGGCTGAGGATGCGCTATCTCAGGTCGCTTCTGCCAAAGCGCGCATCCCGCAATTGAGAGCAACAGAGGCGTCCTATCGCAATGCACTGGCTCGTTTAACGACT
>JAXZEJ010000232.1:0-4309 GCA_037424205.1 bacterium
GCCCACGGGCAAGCCCGGCGAATTTGAGGCGGGCGAGGCTCATGCCCGCAATGTTTGGCCGGCCGTCATCCGCTTCACGCCCTACCGCATGGCGGCAGGCGGAAACGTGGAGGAGGGAACGCTCGAATTCTTTGCCGGCATTGACGGCGTGAAGAAGGAGGAGGCCGTCTGGGACAAGCTTCTTGAGGAAAAGAAGGCGCGCGAGGCGCAGGCCAGACAGGTTGACAGCCTCTTCGAATGATGATTTGCCGATAACAAAAAACGCCGGGTTCGACTCCGGCGTTTTTTATTGGCCGTCGGAAGACGGCGGCAACAGTTTTACTGCTTGTTGATCTGCTGAATTTCGGCGCGGGTGCGGTCGAGTTCAAGCTGAACCTTTTCGCGGGCCGTTTCGGTGCGGGCGGCCTCTTCGGCCACGGTCGTGCCGACCTTGGCCTCACGTTCCTTGACCTGCAGTTCGGCGAGGCGAACCTTGAGCTCGCGTTCGCGAAGCGAAAGCGCGTCAAGCTTGTCCTGCTTGGCCTTCTTTTCGGCGGCAATCTTGGCATTTGCCTGAGCGCGGGCCTTGTCGGCCTTCGCCTTTGCAGCCTGCTGCTGGGCGGCGGCCTTCTTGCGGGCCTGTTCGGCGCGGTACTTTTCGACTTCGATGCGGTCCTGCTCGCTCTTGACGACGGCGATGTTGTAGTCCATCTGCGTGCCGGCTTCGGCATACTGCTGGGCGCGGCGGTCGGCATTGCTGGCGCAACCCGCGACGAGAAGGGAGGCGCCGACGAGGGCGATGGTCATGATCTGCTTCTTCATGATGTCAAATCCTCTTCAGAATCCCCGAATCAGCGCTTGGCGCAGCCGTACGGGTTGTTCGGCTGGATGCGGGTTTCGCCGTTGTAGGACGAGGCCATGATGGCGGTGCCGAGCTTGTATTCGCAGATGCGGCCGACCTGGGTCGACTGATAGACGCGGCCGTTGGAGGTGCGGTAGACGAGCTGCACGCCGTCAACGTAGGACGTGCCCGAGGCGCCGGCTACGGCGTCGCCTGCAAGACCGCCGATCGCGCCGCCGGCGAGGCCGCCGAGCACGCGGGACGAGGTCGAGTGATTGTTGTGGTTGCCGATGGCGGCGCCTGCAATCGCGCCGATGATAGCGCCGGTGAGGCGGCCGCGATCGGTGTTTTCGTCGTTGTTGACGGCCACCTGGGCGGGATTGATGGCGATGAGTTCAACCGTTTTGACGGCCTGGGCCTGATTGACCTGGCTGGAGCTGTACACGTCGGAACGGTAGTAGTTGCCGTCGGATGCGCAGCCGGAAAGGACTGCCATCGTGCCGCACAGGGCAAAAATGAGGAATTTCTTCTGGGTCATGATTATTTCTTGTCCGTGGTCGATTGAACGGTCATGAATGACTGATATCCTGTTCAGTCTATATTGGCACAATACACCAATGCAAGAGAGCGGTGAGGCAGATGTATCAGTTCCGATACAAGCCGTTACTCATCCTTGCGTGATGCGGGATCCAATGCATAAAAAGCCGCAGGCGCGTTTGCGCTTGCGGCTTGGGAGAATGAATGGTGCTGTTCGTCAGGCGGTAACTCGCACGAGACGGCCGCTGAAGTCGCGAACTTCCACGCGGCCGTTGCGGCGGTGGATGGCAAGCTGGTCCTTGCCGACGAACTTCGTGTATTTGGCGTCGGAAACGCTGAACATCGTGACGAGCTTTCCGTCGGCCGTGTAGAGCTGGCAATAGCCGTTCTTGAGAACGACGGCGACGTGTTCGCCGTGAAGGTTCGCCGCTTCGATGTTCATCGGCGGGAGCACCACAAGAACATTGTCGGCGCGACCGCGGATTTCACAGCAACCGTTGCGGACAATAGCCATCATTATCTTATTTCCTCCTGGAATGAGTTTCTGTATCGTCTTGATGCGATGGTAAGACGTGATGCGTCAGAATTTGACGCAATCGGAAATATTAGGAATCCGCAGTCGAAATCCGGATGATTTCTGCAGAAGCTCAGCATGACTATTGTATCTTAACTGGAGCTATTGTGTGGGTTTCAGAATTGCTGACGGGATGGTTTCGCTTCTACGAGAATGCATTTTTTTAGGTAACAGCGGGAAATTACCAATATGAAAAAAAGAGCGCGATCCGAAAATCGCGCTCCTTTTCAATCTCAGCCGGGCGTGCTCACACGCACGAAGGCCGGAAGATTAGTTTTCGTTGTCCTGCGGGGTGAGGGCGTGGCGGGCAGCCCAGGTCCACGGATTGGCGAGCCAGTCGTTGAGGACTTCGCGCTTGGCGGCGGGAATGGTGCCGAGTTCGACGGCCTTGTCGATGACCTTCGTGAAGTCGATCATTTCGTGGCAGCGAACTTCCTGCTGTTCGAAGAGCTTGTTCGTTTCGTCGATGCCGAAGGACGTGATGGCGAGGCAGTCCGTAACCGTGGCGCCTTCGGCCTTGAGGCCTTCGACGGCGGAAAGGAGGGAAAGGCCGGTGGAGATGTGGTCTTCGATGAGGAGGACGCGCTTGCCGGCGATTTCGCAGCCTTCGACGCGGCTCTTGTTGCCGTAGGTCTTGGCGGCCTGACGAACGAAGATGCTCGGCTTGTTGAGGCGATAGGCCAGAGCGGCAGCGTGGGAGACGCCGGCGCCTTCAACGCCGGCGACGACGTCGAATTCAAGGCCGAGTTCGACGACCTTCGTGGCCATCGTTTCAAGGATGTCGCGCCAGGCTTCCGGGACGGCCGTCAGACGACGGTTGTCGACGTAGATCGGCGTGATCAGGCCGGACTTGAGGCGCATCGGACGATCCGTCAGGAAGGACACGGCGCCGTTGTTGATGAGGTGTTCGGCGAGGATGTTTTCAGCAATCTTTGACTTGTACATTTGTATATCTCTTTCCTGAAAATTAGTCGATGCCGATCGCCTTGCGGCCGTTGACCGTGGCAATCTTGACGAGTTCGTCGAAGTAGTCGAAGCGGCAGCCCGTGGCGATCGTGGTCATTTCATGCCACATGTCGCCGGCGTTCCAGGGCACCATGGCGTCGCAGACGTTGTCGGTGCCGAGAGCGACGGTGATGCCGGCCGGGACGAGTTCGTCAACCGGGGTCATGGAGTTGTGCATCGGGCCGATCTGTTCGGAACGCGGGGTGTCGATCCAGGCCGTCGGGCAGGCGATCATCATCACGTCGGCTTCGCGCATCAGCGTGTAGAGGCGCTGGCGGTAGGCGCGGGAGTGAGCGGCGATCGAGATGCCGTGAATGGCGACGACCTTGCCCTGCATGCCGTGCTGGATGGTCTTTTCGCAGAGCTGCTCGGTTTCGTATTCAAGGCTTTCGTTGAACTGGTCGACGTGGACGTGAACCATCTTGTTGAGGGACTTGGCCGTTTCCATGATGATGTCGAAGGCTTCGTCGCCGCGGCCGTAGTCGCGTTCGTCGCGCTTCGGAAGGGCGCCGATGATGTCGACGAGTTCAGCGCCGATGTCGAACCACTTGCGGGCGTCCGGATGGATCACGCCCTTGAGGGTCTGGTTGGCGAACTTGACCGTCAGCTGGTCCTTGTAGTGTTCGCGGGCGCGCAGGCCGGCCTTGATGGCGCGGTCTTCAGACTGCGGGTCGATGTCGACGAAGGTGGCGAGAGCAGAAACGCCCTGGGCGATCTGGTTCTCAAAGAACATCGAGAAGCGACGATAGAAGTCTTCTTCCGTGGAGTTGCGCTTGAGGGCGTCGAGGGCGTCCCATTTCTGCTGAAGCGTGCAGGTGCGGCGCATCTCAAGAACGTCGGGGCTGAGGGTGTAGGCACGGTCTGCATGAGCGTGGGTGTTGACCCAGCCGCCGGCGGCCATAATGGCCGGTTCGATCATGTCGCGAATCGTCAGGGGGGCGTTTGGCGTAGACATTAAGAACATCTCCTTCGCAGTTAGCGAAAACAAAAGTGGTATTTGCCGTCAGTACTCAGGAAAAAGCCGCGGACGCGCCTTTTTTCGACAAAAGACGTTTCTGCGGCTAAATTGACTGCATTTTATAGATGCATGTTTCCGGGTGCAATTTTAGACATGAATTGTAACATTTGCAAGGGTGCATGCTAAAGGCGAAGGCGCGAAACGACTGCCAGAGCGGCAGGTGCTTCGGAAGGCCGGCGGATTCGGATGCTTCTGAGATCGCGCGGGCCTGCGGGCGTCGTGACGGGATCCAAGGAGGCTTTTGTCGACGAAAGTCGTCGAAAGAGCGGGAAAAGTTGAGTATGATGAGCGGCTCTGCATTTTAATTAGATGGTCAGCTCCAGAAGGGGCATCGAACACCGGAGACCATCAATGC
>JAXZEJ010000233.1:0-6041 GCA_037424205.1 bacterium
TCAAGAAATGACGAACCGGCTGGTTATACAGCCAGCCGGTCCGAGATTCTGGGGACATCTGCAAGAGCCTTAGAGTCCTTGTTGCTGATCTTTAGAGTGAACTTACTGTCAGTTTCAGCAACTGTCGCCGGATCTTTCACCATTTTGAACTTATTCACAGCCGTATCGGTAGGTTCGCTGAAAAGTAAATCTGCCTCAGTGATCGCCTTCTCACGGGCTTTCGTGCAAGTCTCATTACCGAGAAGATTCTCAGCAAAGCTGGCATTCAAACGAGCCTGATATTCAGCTGCAACAGCCTTAGCAGTCTGCTTTTCAGCCTGGTCCTTAAGATCATAGTATTTCGGTAGAGCAACAGCGGAAAGAATACCGAGCAGCACAAGAACCATAACGATTTCAATCAATGTGAAACCACGAGTGTTGTTCTTCATTTATTGACTCCTATAAAAAACAACGTTAATAAAATATAATCAAGATCAAATTTTGATTTGATCAAGGAATAGTTGTACTTTGCTTATTACAAATAATAACACCAGAAGGTACAACATAAGTGCGAACCTTCGTACTATTTATACGAACCAAAACATTCATTGTCGGAGAATCCGTATAAATGACGGACGGGTCCACAGAAATAGTGCCAGGCACATTCGTATCGTTCCAGGTATAACGACTACCAACAGTGTTAGCAGCCGCATATTTGGCTTCCTGACAAGACTGTCCTTCCAGCATAAAAGCAGCGGTTTCACTATTAAATTCAGATTCAAACTGATACGCAAGAGCGTAAACTTTTGCTGTTTCAGCTTTAGCCTCAAGATCATAGTACTTAGGAATAGCAACAGCAGCCAAAATCCCAAGCAACACCAGAACGAGAACTATTTCAACCAGAGTAAACCCTTTTTGCTTCCTTAAATTAATCATTTTATCAGTTCCTTTTTATAAAGGAAGAAACACCTTTTTGGATTATTGAACCAACTTCACTAGATCCCACATCGGCAAGAAAATAGCCAACGCAAAGAAGAGCACCACGGCACCAAGAGCCATAATCAGTATGGGACCAATCCACTCGGTTAGCTCCTCTACTGCCAACTCAACTTCATTGTCATAGTGCCTTGCGAGGTCGTTGAGCATCTCGTCCAACTTGCCTGAATGCTCGCCAACCAATATGAGATTCACTGCAAGCGGCGTAAAACCCTTTACCGATTCCACAGCAGCCGCAATGCCGCTGCCTGCCTGAATTTTGGACTTGATACCTTCGAATTTCGTCTGAAAAAAAGCGTTGTCAACCGTATCTCGAATAATATCCAGACTGTTCAAAACCGAAAGACCACTTCGCTGCAGAATGCTGAAAATAGCCGCAAAACGCGCAATGGCCGCCTTCTGAACAACCTTGCCGATCAGAGGGATCTTGAGCGCCATGCTGTCACGCCAAAAAACTCCCTTTTCAGTCTTCATGTATGCCTTCCAAGCATAAATGAATCCGAAAAACAAAGCCAGGATAACAAACCAATAATCCTGGAAGAACTGATTGAGCCACAAAGCAAACTGTGTGGGCCACGGCAATTCGACCTTCGCAGACTGAAAAATCGAGGCGAATTGCGGCACCACGAAGTTGAGAAGCACGAGAAAGGCAATCACCATCGCGAATACCACCATCTTCGGATAGCGCAAAGCTGACGTAATCTGCTGCTTCGTCTTCGCATCATGTTCGAGCAAGTACACAAGACGCTCAAGAACTTCCGGAAGCGCACCCGAGCTTTCGCCCGCAGCGATCATGGCGCAGTATAGCGATGAAAACACCTTGCGATTGGCCGAAAACGCCTGATGCAGACTTTCGCCCTCCAACACGCGACGCTGCATGTCGCCCACAACCCACTTGAACTGCTTGTTCTCCGCCTGGTCATGAAGGATGCGCAAAGCCTCTGGCAGCGAAATGCCGGCCATGTAGAGCGTGCGGAACTGCTGCGTAAAGAGAATCAGCTCCGATGTGCTCAGACGCTTTTGGAAGAGGCCACGCCAATCCCAGCTCGCCTTTGCTTTGGCTTCCCCCTGAAGCTTCGAGACAACGAGCCCCTGCTCGAACAGCTTGCGGCGAGCATCCTTCTCGGAATCCGCCGTCAACGTTCCGTTGAGGCGGCGCCCTGCGGCATCGACGGCTTCGTAACGGTAGTCAAGCGGCATTTTTCAGTCCCCGTTACGCCATCGTGACGCGCAGCGCCTCTTCGCAGGTCGTAAGCCCGGCGCGAATCTTGTCCGCGGCGTCCCGACGCATTGTATGAAGGCCGTTTTCAAGCGCACGACGGTAGACCGTCTGCATCGACTCGCCCTTCAGCACCATGTGGTTGATTTCCTCAGACATGGGCATCACCTCGAAGATGGCCGTGCGTCCGGAGTAGCCGGTGCCGCCGCACTGCGGACAGCCGGCGCCGTGATAGAACGGACCGTCCTCGGGCTTGAGGCCCAGATCACGAAGCATGCCTTCGGCGGGCTCGTATTCTTGACGGCAGTTCGGGCAGATCGTGCGAACAAGACGCTGGGCAAACGTGCACAACAGCACCGACGTCACCAGGTAGGAAGGCACGCCCATGTCGACGAGACGATAGACCGCGGAAAGCGCATCGTTCGTATGAAGCGTCGAGAGCACGAGATGGCCCGTCATGGCGGCCTGAACGGCAATTTCGGCGGTTTCCTTGTCGCGGATTTCGCCCACCATGATGATGTCCGGGTCCTGACGCAGAATGCTGCGAAGCCCCGACGAGAAAGTCATGCCGGCCCTGACATTCAGCTGGACCTGGCGCACGCCGGGAAGACGGTATTCGACCGGATCTTCAAGCGTGATGATGTTGACGTCCTCGCGGTTGAGCATCTTCAGGATGGCATAGAGGCTTGAACTCTTGCCCGAGCCCGTCGGACCGGTCGAGAGGATCATGCCGTAGGGCTTGCGGATGCAGCGGGAAATCGTCGCGTAATCGGCTTGGTTCATGCCGAGCTTCGGGAGGTCGTAGATGATTCCCGAGCGGCTGTCCAGAAGACGAAGCACGATGTTTTCGCCGTACGTCGTCGGAAGTGTCGACACGCGGATGTTCACCTCGCGCCCCTCGGCCTTGACGGTAAAGCGCCCGTCCTGCGGAAGACGCGTTTCCGAAATGTCCATGTTGGACATGATCTTGATGCGGGACGCCACGGCGGAACCCATGGAGACCGGAATCGTGGAGGCTCGGCGAAGGAGTCCCTCAACACGATAGCGCACCTTGATCTCCGTCTTTTCCGGATTGATGTGAATGTCGCTTGCCCCGGCCTTGAGAGCTTCGGCAATGATCATGTTGACAAGCTTGATGACGAAGGCTTCGCTCACGTCACCGTCGAGCTCCTGATCCTTCACGGCAGCCTGAACCGCAGACTGCACGGGTGAGACTTCAGCGGTGCCGGCAGCATTGTCAAGCATTTCGCCCACGGCGGAGTATTCGCCGTAGACGGCCGTAAAGAGACGCACGAAGTCCGTCTTGAGACAGAGCACGGGCTCCATCTGGCAGCGAGCGATATCCTCGATCTTGTCGAGCGTCTGGAAGTCGAGCGCGTCGAGAAGACCCACGTAGAGCACGCCGCTTCGCATGCAGAGCGGCACCACGCGGTGACGGCGCGCGAAGTCGGCCGGAATCACCGAGCGCAGCTTTTCGTCGATCGGAAACGCCTCGCGCATGTAGACGGCCACCTGCCGCTGGCCGGCAACAGCAAGCCGCACCAGAGCTACCGTCACAATGCCGGCGGAGACGAGATACTCGCCCAAACGCTGATTCTCTTCACGGGCGCGCTTGAGCGCATCCTGAAGCGCATCGGCGGTCAGAAGGCCAGCAGCCACAAGCTGCTCGCCCAGACGCATCTTCACTCGACCGTTTTTGTTGAATTCAGCCATGATCAGACTCCTTCACCGATCCGGGCTCAACGCCTGTTAGGCGCAAGCACGGCCGGAGACTGAGGAAGCGGAGCGGAACGTCGGCCGGATTCGGCGCGCGTCGGCAGAATGGTCGGGGTGATGAAGATCAGCACCTCCTCCATCGTAACATTGCGGTTCGTGCTGCCGAAAGCGTACTTGCCGCCCGGCAGATTGCGCATGCCCGGAACACCGGCTTCCTGATTCGTGCCCTTTTCCTTCGTAAGGCCGGAAATGACGATCGTCTCGCCGCTTCTCACAAGCACGGTGGTTTCCGTCTGCTTCTTGACGATGTACGGATTGCCCTGAACGCTGCGAGCAGAATCCACTTCGTCCTTCTTGATCAGAACCTTGAGCTTGAGGTTCGACGGGTCGATGACGTTCGGCGTCATTTCAAGGCGCAGAACCGCGTCCTCGAACTTGACGCTCGTATCCCCGTCGTCGTCCTTGCTCACATACGGCACCTTTTCACCGATGTGGTGTAGGCCATCTTGTTGTCCAGCGTCGTAATGGACGGAGACGACAAAATGTTGAGCACACCTTCGCTTTCCATCATGTTGAGCTGAGCTTCAAGCAGGGAGCTGCCGCCGAAGGCAAACCCCAGCGTGCCCGCACCTGACGAGTTGACCACGCTGCCGTAGCCAAGGCTCATCGGCAGGCCGGTAATGGTGTCCGTACCGTCTCCGGCCAGATTCGAATTGCCAGAGCCGCCCGTGAGGCGCTGATGCGTGAACTTGCCGCCCCACTGAATGCCGAGCTCGCGGGCCTTTTCCTTCGTCGTTTCGACGATATAGGCCTTCAGCTGAACCTGCGGGCGCGGCCGGTCAAGGCTGTCGATCAAAGCAAGGATGCGGGCCTGTTCGGTCGGCGTTCCCTGAATGACGAGCGCATTATTGTGCTCGTCGATTTCAATGACGGCGTCCTTGTTGCGCGAGACGAAGCGCGTCAGGCTGTTCTTGAGCGAAGCCGCATCGGAATAGCGGACGTTCACGACCTGCACCATCATGTCACCCGAATGAGCGGCCGTCTGGTACTGCTCGGAAAGCTGGTTGTTGAGCGTCAGAAGGCTCACTTCCTTCTGCTTGTCGGCGGCCGTCATCACCTGCAGGATCTTGCCCTGCCAGCGGTAGTCGAGACCGTTGGAGCGAAGGATGGACTGGAAGACGTCGCTCCAGCGGGCGTTCTTCACATTGAGGCTGATCTTGTCCGAAACGCCGCTGCTCATCATGAGGCTCACGTTGGCTGCGGACGCCATGGCGCGCAGAACGGACTCGACGCTCGCATTCTGAAGCTTGAGCGTGATCGGCTGATTGGGCAGCGCGCGGGGCGTGCCGTGCAGATTTGCAGACTGCTGCTTCATCAGAACGCGGGGTTCCGGCGCCAGATCCTCGAGCGCGGGCGAGAAGCCCTGGCGGTCGACGGACTGGTTCTGCCAGTGCTGCATGAACGCATCGTCCTTGCGGATGCCGTCCTTGTCGCGG
Source organism: bacterium (assembly GCA_037424205.1). GTDB lineage: Bacteria > Pseudomonadota > Gammaproteobacteria > Burkholderiales > Burkholderiaceae_F > Sutterella. The sequence continues at coordinate 5,407 of JAXZEJ010000233.1, forward strand.
GTTGCGCATCCGGAAAGCACGAGCACCGCAACGAACGCGGCTGCAAGAGGACGCATGAGGCAGGTGTTGAGGTTGATGTTAAGTGCTTTCATTCGATTACCGGACCGGCTTGGCGGTCACTAGCGTTATGGAGTTGGAATCGCCGGCTTTCGGCTCTTCGTAATTGGTTTCAATATCCTGTTCGACGTAGTTCAGGGTGCGGCGCATGCCTGTGTCGGGCATCTCGAGCACCACGGAATCGGCGCCGATCGACTTCACCACTTCGCCCGTCTCGGGAATCACGTCGCCTCGGGCGAATTCAACGCCGCCGAGAATGACGAGATGGGTGCGGCCCATGTGAATGAAGCCGTCAACCGAGATGAAGGGAAGCTTCTGGCCGTTGCGCGCAAACTGCTGGCTCGCCGGGACCGCCTGAAGCGGATCACTCTTGAGCGGTTCGCCGGCTGCAGCGAGACGCCTGCGCGCTTCGGCATTGAGCGGCATCGACGCCATGCGGGCGCTCATCTGAGCCACGGCGGCGCTTGCGGCCTCGGCCTTCGAATCCGACGAAACGACGGCCTTGAACTTGTCAAGCGACGAATAGTATGAAAGCGGAGGCGCTGGAAAATGAAAAGAAAAAACACCTCCGGTAGGAT
>JAXZEJ010000234.1:0-6145 GCA_037424205.1 bacterium
GCTCTTCCGATCTTCGTTTACGGCCAGCCCGAAAACCTCAAGCACGACCTTGTCGAGCGCATCGAATCCCGGCATGGCCTGCGCCAGCTCTCCTACATGGAAGAACTCGGCATGGGACGTCGCAGCTACGACCTGATCACGATCGACCGCGACTGATCCGTTCATCCGGCCATCAATAAAAACTGCGCCGAAAAGCACGAAGCCTTTCGGCGCATTTCAGCATCAGGCCAGCACCGCCCGCAGACGTTCGAGCAGTCCCGCAGCCGGATCGGAAGCGGTCAGAGCGTTGAGACGCTCGAGTCTCATGTCGGGCACGGGAGCACATCCTTCAGGAGCCGCATTGAAGAACGATCCCTCCTCTCCATGAGAGTCCGGCGAGACGCTTCCGCAATAAAGCCAAAGCCCCGCATACACATCGTCCTTCTTCAGCGTGCCCACCGAAGTCAGATACTTGAAGGCCTGCTGCACAGCATAGTGGCGGATCACCGAACTCACGGTCGAATACTTGCTGTCCATGACGGCCCAGGCCGTTCGTCCGTCCTTCTCCAGCGCCATCAGAAAGTCGGGCGAGTACCACGCTCTGTCCGTCGATCTGAGCGTATCGACGGGCTCCGACTTCTCAGGCCTCATCGACCACCGGGTCGTTCGGGCAAGGCCGATGCCGTTCTCGGCTTTGGCATCGCCCCCTGCAAGCACGGGCTGGTACCAGAGCCTCACGGTTTCGTCGCCGCGGCGGAAGACAAACGTATTGAGCAGCGCAGCCGCCGCATTGTCGGCATAGAGCGCGCCGGCACTCTTGTAGTCATGTCGGCCGGACTCCTCAAGGCTGTATCCCTGGCGGTCAAGACCGCCCAGAAGCGTCACGAGCGAAAAGAATTCATAAAGCCTCGGGCTCGTGACGCTCGCAAGCCTCTTCACGAGGTTCTCGACCTCAAAGGGCTCCAGCTCGAACCACTCGCGCATCAGCTCGTAGACAAGCCGGTACTGCGACGTCTCGATGAAATGCCGGGCGGGCTCGGGAAGCCTGTTGACCGGCTCCGGCGTCACGCCTAGCGCATCGCGATAGAGCGCCGCAATGCGTGAAAACACGACGGCGTATCCTCTGAGCTCGTCGACCTTGGCGTTCACGACAACCTTCGCAGATGCGCGCCCGAGAGCCAGTGCATCCATCGGACCGTGCTCGACGCGGACCGCATCCTCAAGAAGCCGGGCCATCTTTCTCGCCTCGGCGGAAAGATGAAGCGGGAAGCCCGCCACCATGCGATTTTCATAAAGATCGCGGCTCACCTCCGCCGCACGGACAAGCGCATGCCTCGGCATCCAGCTCGCACCGCGCATGCGGATGCCCTGGCCGGGCGCAACCCGCTGCCACTCGTGCGGATGCGAGACCATCCAGCGCACGGACTCGGGCGTCATGTCGCGCATGCGCTCGATGCTCACACGCTTCATGGTCGACGCAAGCCTGCACTTCGGATCCTCCCTGAAATACGGATACTGCCGCTCATAGAGAGAGGAAAGCCGCTCGAGCACGCGCAGGCGGTCGTCGAGCGATTCGTCGCTTTCCTTCACGGCATCGTTTCCGAAGAGAATGCCCGAATACTCGGCCACCCGAGCGCTCATTTCGATCAGATTGTCGGCGGCCGGACCGGGCTCGAGAATGACGCGAAGCGGAGTCGCATGATAAAGCCTGCTCCCCTGCGGCCCCGTGCTCACAAGCACTTCCAGCTTAGCAACGCCGATCATGTCGTCAAACGGCAGCGTATCCTGAAGATCCAGAAACACGCGTCCGTCCTCGCGATACTGATCACCCGCCAGCACTTCGCCGCCCATGCGGACGGTGACGGCCGCCCGCTCCGGCAGTCCCGACACTTCGAGCGAGACGCGTCTTCCCGCCTCCACGGCGGGAAGGCCCGACAAGTCTCCGATGACGGGATCGGTTTCGAAAAGCGCCAGCTCGACCGGCTCCGCGCCGTCGGCACGGACCGTGAGCGTCAGGCGCCCGTCTCGATATTCTTCGGTCATGCCTTCTCCCATCAGAAGAAGCGGTAGCAGTCCATGGCCTCGTCACCCTGACGGAGAATGCGCTTCACAACGCCGGCGGATCTCGAAAGTCCAAGTTCTTCAAGGCTGCGGCTGAGTTCCACGAGCCTTTCGCGATAGCGCGTACCCGTGCCCATGATGCGCGGCAGGCACTTCTGCATGACGGCAAAGTCCGCCGCATCCAGCCATGCGGGCTTGTCGCCGTCGGCAAAGACGGACGAAGCCGTGCCCACATATCCCATGATCTGGCGAATCGAGCGGGGCGAAAGCCTGATGCCGAAGGTTTCAAGTGCGGGCAAAAGCTGCTTGTGAAGAGCATCCAGCTCGCGGGCATTCTTGGAAACGGGCTTCGGGCCGAAGTAGGCCTTGAGCTCCTTCCAGGCCACCGGCCCCACGACTCGTGCGGGTCGTGCATTTTCGATGCAGTCGACGAGCGGCAGCGTCACGACGGCCGCGCGGTCGATGAGGCGGGGCGAAAGCGTTTCGGTCGTGCTGTCGTTGTTGATGGTCGCCATGAAGCGAAGCGTCTCAGGCACGGCCGTGGGCGATTTGTCCCAGAGCGTGACCAGGCCGGACGACGCCTGCTCGTCGCAAAGGCGCATCCAGTCGGACCAGTAGTATTCCATCGGCGAGAGGTTCGCTTCGTCCAGAAGCATCAGAGCCGGATAGACCGAGCCCGCTGCGCTTCGGGCTTCAGCATCAAGCGTGCACAAGAGATCCCATCTTGCGGGATCCGACGACTCGAACCTGTTTGTAAGCGGATTCCAATAACCCACGAAGTCCCGCTTCGTCGTCCAGCCGTATTCGACCGGAACGTGCACGAAGCGCCCGGCGGAAAGCCCCGCACGATCCTCGGGAGCAATCAGTCCGTCAAAGGCGTCAAGTCCGAGCGTTCTGGCCAGAATGTGGCAGATCGACGTCTTGCCGGATCCGGGCTCGCCGGCGAGAACCGTGAGGAAGTTCTGCACCCAGCAGATGTAGAGATTGAGCACGGTGTTCTCGTCGTAGCGGCGCACTTCCTGCACGGCCTTGACGAGCTCGCGTGCAAGTCCGCGGCCCTTGAGTTCCGCCGGCTTCACGCCGCACACAGCCTGCGCAAGCTTCTCGCGGCGCCTTCTGCCATCCTCTTCGTCCCAGGCCTCGACCGCCTGAACAAGATGCTGGGGCATCAGGCCGTCACCGGCGCCCTGCGCCTTGGCGCAGATCTTCTTCGACTCTTCGACGAGCTGCGTGCGCAAAGCCTCAAGTTTCCGGCAATCCTCGCGACGGGCATCCAGAGCCTCATCAAGACCGCGGAGCTGCTCGAGCACGCTTTTCTTCTCATCCATGAGGCCCAGCGCGCGGCCCTTCTCCTGGATCTCGGCATCAAGATTCTTCAGATCCCCGGCAAGCTTTCTTGCCTGCTTTTCCAGCTTGTCCTGCTCGTCCTTGCGCGCCTTGGCGTTGGACTCGAGCGTCTGCTCCATCGCCTTGAGAGCTTCGATCTTCTGACCCACGACGCTTTGACGGGCGAGCACCTCGATGAGCTTTTCGTCCACCGCCACGCGCGAGACCACGGCCTCGAGCGCCTCGGCGTTGCCGGTCTTCAGCTCGTCGACCACGAAGCCCGCGACGTTTTCGCGGACCGCCTCCTTGTAGCGCATGCGGGCGAGCACGCTTTTAGCGCGTGCCAGTCGTCCTTCCTCAACCTCAGCATCGACGCCCTCAAAGATCTCAGGGCTTTCAAGCAACTCCCGCATTTCGCTTGCGCTCATGGAGGACTTTTCAAGAAGTCGTCTGACAAGCTCGGCGTCGTTCCAGACGTCCACGGACACCGGCTCCATGAAGGCGGTCTTCGCATAGCGCACGCCCACGTGCACGGGCTGGCCCGCAGCCTCCCAGCGCACGTACTGGCGGACGGTCTCGACCTGGCCGCGCCTGCTCAGGAAGGCGGATGCAAGCCCCTTGTGAATCGTGCCCGAGAAGGTGACATAAGCCATCCCGCGGCTGTCCTTCTTGAGGCGGACCGGACCGTAGAAGAAATCCTTGTGTTCGAGAAGAACCAGTTCGTTGGATACCTTGACTTCGTCTTCGTACTCGTCGGAATCTGTCACGCACACGGGAATCATAGGACTCGTGAAGTCGACCCTGTCAAAGTCCTCGACCGGCTTCACGACAAGATGAATGCCAAAGTCGGATGCGCTGAAAAAGCGCTTCGTGCTCGTCAGCTTCGAGAAATCGACACACTTGTGAAAGTCCGCGCGCTCAATGCCGTTCTCGTCATAGTTCGGCATGACTTCGGAGGGCATCAGGTCGATGACATAGAAGGCCCCTTCCTTGAGCTGGGTGCGGTTGGCAGACTTCAGATTGAAGGCGCCGTAGGTCGGAAAAAGACGCTTGGCCTCGGCCTCGAGCGTGCCGAAACGGTCCTTGTACCACTCGGCAACGGCATAGAAGTTGAAGAAGCTTCCGCCGCTCGTGCGGATGTAGCCCAGATAGCGGGTCACGCCGCGAGGCACGGGCGGAATGTCCAGTCTGAAGGCTCGAGGGAAAACGGTGCGAGGCTTGACAAGCGCGGAGGGCGCAAGCTTCGGAAGACCTTCTTCGTGCGTTGCCGGCATCTCCGCCGGTTCAACCGGTGCCGATGCATGCACATCCTCAGACGCCTCCTCTGCAGATCCAGCCTTATCTTCGGACGCGGGCTCGGCCTTCTCGACTTCAGCCAAAGCCTCTTCAGAGGACGAGGCCTCGTCAACGGATTCCTGCTCCTCAGGCTCCTCGTCAGGGGTATTTTCTGCGAAAAGCTCCGGCATGCACTGAAGACTCGTGGCCGCTTCGCCTGCAAACTCGAACGTGCCGATCGTCTGAAGTAGGAAGCGGGCCGCATGCAGCCCCTGTCCGTACGCGATGATATAGATGATCAAAAAGCCGAAGGCCCGACGGTCATACACCAGCCCGTCGAGGGACAGCAAAAAGTCCTGAGTGGCCTTTTTGCCCGACTCTCTGGCGTCTTCTTCAGGCCCGGCACTTCGATAGGTATCCGAAAGAAGCCGGAAATACGCCTCCGGCGTCTTGTCGTCGGGCAGGCCCGGATAGACTTCGGCGCGCATCTTGTCGGTGTCGACGACCGGTAGAAGAAGGCCTTTATAAACGCCCGGCTGCCACTCCCGCATGGAGACAAGCAGCTTCAAAAGCATCAGATCCTTCTCATACCAGTTGCCCTTAAGAGTGCGCTTTCCGGCCACACGCTTGACTCGCTTGGCAAGATAGTCTCTTTCCTCAGGCTTCAGCTGGCGAAACGCCCACCTCAGGCACTCCATCTCAGCCGTCAAAATAATAGGATCCTTTCCGCCACCCGTCTTTATCATCTTAATCTCACCTTATAGAAAAAAACTCACCCGCACTTGAAAGCGGCTCTACTATTTTAGCTTTGTCCATTTCATTGCATACGGCTCGCTTTCCCGCGCTCAAAACGCTCTTCCGGCCGAGAAAGAAACCGCAGTCGCAAAGGTTCACTCAACTCGCGATCCGGCCGGCTTTTCAAAGAAAAATGATAAAAATCCACGTCAACCGCCGATATATGTCACAATGTCGTCTTTGCGTCTTTTCGGGGATCATCCTTGAAAAGACGCCTGGCAAGATAGAGGCGCAGGAACTGCATCAGTAAACGGCCGAGGAGGTATCCCAGGACGCCGGTTGAAAGGGCAGCCTGCCGAAACGGCACACGGACGCGCGATGCCGTTGGTGATGCGGAGAACATCCGCCTCACTCCCGCCGAGTTACGGCGGAGGAGCTGTCGCTGACCGTTCGGTCGCTTTTCGACAGTCCGGTCAAGCGATCGGCACCCGGAAAAGTTCGCCCGGACATCTGCTGCAAGCCCTCAGGCCCACCGGGTCCTGACAGGTTCGCTCCATGTCCTCCCACCTGCGAACGCATTCCTTTCCGGAGATTTCCATCCCAATGTCCGACACTACCACCGGCTCCAATGCCGGCCTGCGCCGCGATCTCAAGGCGCGACACATCACGATGATCGCCGTCGGCGGCTCCATCGGCACCGGTCTTTTCGTGGCTTCCGGCGCTACCATTGCCCAGGCCGGTCCGGGCGGCGCCCAGATCGGAAGAGCGT
>JAXZEJ010000235.1:0-7543 GCA_037424205.1 bacterium
GAAGCACGGCCCCTCCTTCGTCTCCTTCAAAACCGCCCCGGCAATTTCATGACGACCCGCCGTTTCGTCCGTAAAGCGCCGGCCCTTCGAATTGACGATGATCATTCGAGACGGAATGTAGTCGAGTCGAATCGGATAGTTGAAGGCCGCACCTGCGCCCGGCACGCATTCAACATATTCCATGTTGACGAGCGCCGCCCCCGCGGCCTCGGCCTCCGCCAAAAGCTCGCCCGTCGCACCGGGCTGGCTGTCAGCAGGCAAATCCGCCGTTGCCGGCGCATACCTCCGGCGCAATTCCCGGCTCACGCCAAACCCGCCGAAAGCCGCCACGACGCCACGGGACGCCTCCACATAAACGGGCCTTCCCTTCTCCATCACGACAAGCCCCGTCACACGATTTCGTTCCCGATCAAATACGAATCGCAAAACAGGCATCGACGTCCAGATAAGAACGCCGAGCTTCTGAGCCGCGGCCGAGAGCGTGCGAACGTAGCCCGTCCCGCGGGGCAGCACCGGCTTGTGGCCGCGCGGAAAGCCGCTGCCCATGATTTCCTGCACCTCCGGCAGGAACTGCATGCCGAGCTCCTCCAGCCAGGCGAGCGTCACCGTGCTCTCGTGTGCGAAGGTTTCGGCCATGATGCGGGTGTTGCCGCCGGCGCCCGTCTTGAGAATCTGCGCGGCAAATAGCGCCTCGCTGTCGCGAATTCCCTGAACCTTCTGCCTTGCAGGATCCACAGCATTGAAGTAGCCGCCAGAAATCAGCGTATCGCCGCCGATGTGCGACATCTTTTCAAAGAGCATGACTCTCGCGCCGTTCTGCGCGGCTGCAAGTGCAGCGGACAGTCCGGCGCCTCCACCGCCGGCTACGGCAACATCGCAGCTCAAATCCCAGGATGCGGGCGGCGCACAAAAGAGCCTGGAGGTTGCCAGTCCGAGGCCGAGCCCGATCAGGTCACGCCGTCTCATGACTCGATCTCCCTGCGGCCGTAGGTGTCGAGATCTCGTAAAAAGTCGGATAGTTCTACCGCGTTTTCAACCTCAAGCTTTCGGTAGATCGACTCTTTGTGTGAGCGGACCGTACGTTCGGCGACGCCGAGCGCTTCCGCCACCACTGCGTTGCCGAGTCCCTTCGCGACCATCCCTGCGACTTGTCGCTCGGCCGGCGTGAGCGTCTCCCAAAGCTTTTCGAGTGACTGTCCGTAGCGCTTGCCGCGGCGGTCCTCAATGCTTTTGGCTACGGCCTCCCGGATCAGCGCGAGCAGCTTTTCGGGCTTGGGCGGCTTGACAAGAAAGTTCATCGCTCCGGCCCTGACTGCCTCGGCCGCCATTTCAATGTCGCCGTGAGTCGAAAGGAAAATGACGGGCAGATCGATCTTCCTGCGCTTCAACTCCGCCTGAAGCTCTATCCCGCTCATGCCGGGCATGCGCACATCGAGCACCAGTGCGCCGGGAACGTCCGGATCGTCCTCATCGAGAAAGGCCTGAGCGCTCGAATAGCGGCGCACGGTCATGTCGGCCATCTCCAGAAAGACGGTCAGTGCATCAAGAACGGTGTAATCGTCGTCCACAAGCCGAACGACCGGCGAAATGCTGTTTGTCATAATTGCTTATCCTGCGGAACATCGTTCGATCCGGACTTCTCGTCCAGCACGTCGAGCGTCAGCGACACCTCCAAGCCGCCGCCCGTGCGGCGTTCGAAATCAATGTGGCCGCCCGACTTCTCTGCGAGCGCCACGGCAATGGAAAGGCCGAAGCCCAATCCGTCCGCCTTCGAGCTTCGCCCGAGCTTGCCGAGCCGCTCGAAAACCTCGTTCGATATAAAAGGACCGTTGTCGGCAACCGTGAGGAAGGCATGGCCGCCATCCTCGGATATTCTCACGACAACCGCGGGGTTCGAGACCTTGCGGACGGCATCAAGCGCGTTCTTGATAAAGTTCAGCGCTATGAACTGCAGCTCGAACGGATCAGCCAGCACGACCGGATCCGCATCCCTGCGAACGGCCACCGGCACGCCGCTCCGAAGCGTCTTCATCGCCTCCTCGACCGCAGAGGCAAGCCTCACGGGCACGCGCTTGGACTCGGTCTTCTTCGCATATCCTCTGACGTGCTCCACAATGTCGGACGAGCGCTGAAGCTCCGACTCCAGCCGGTCGATCAGACCGGCCGCCTTCGGCGTCAAGCTTCCCTCCTTTCCGAGCAGGAGCCTGAGCGCGCCCGCGTAGAGTGAAATGCTCATCAGCGGCTGCTTGATCTCATGAGCAAGCATGCTCGAGAGCTGGCTCACGATATTGGAACGCTCGAGTTGGAGAAGCTGATTTCGCGATTCCTGAGCCACCTTGTGAAAATGCTCGGTTTCGGCCAAGGATTCGGCCAACTGGGCCGTTCGCTTTCTCACAAGCAGATTTATCGTCACCACATGGAAGATCACGGCCAACAGAAGGCCCGCCAGCAGAAGGATCTCCGTTCGGTACTCCACCCAAACGCGTTCGAGCGTCCAGGGCTGCGGCGCATATGGATCAAGCCGAAGCGTTTTCAGAAGCCTGTAGGTCGGCGTAAAGTCGTTGGCGATCGTCCACTTGAACTGAAGCCCCTGATGCGGCATGCTCAAAAGCGCCACCGTCACCGCTCGGGTCACTTCAGCATCGACGTTCGGGAAGGACGAGAAGACGACGTCCGGATACTGCTCCGTGCTTCGAACGCAGGACAGGCTATCCTCCTTCGCATCCACCACGCGGAACTCACCGGGTCTGATCTGGCCCGCAGCCAGCAGCTGCTCATACTCGCAGGTTGAAAGGATTCCAATGTCCGCCAGTCCCATTCGCACCGTCATGGCCACATCCGGGATGCCGTAGTCCGTCACCACCAGATCCCGGAAGAAGTCGTCCGGCCTGCCGAAGCGATCCGCAATCTCGCCTTTGGCGATCAGCCAGCCGTCAAAGCTCTTGCGGGACTGGATGGCCGCGCGCAGCCCGCGGGCATCCGCAAGCGTCAGTACGTGCGAATCCTTCGGAACGATGAAGGCGGATGCAACGGTATGGGCGACATCGTTCGACATGTCGGGCTTCTTCGTCGCCACCTGATGCGCGCCCATCTTCTCAATGAGCGACACGAAGGTCGAGGCCGACGTCACGAGAAAAGCAGGCCTTGTCCTGGCAATGTCCTCGTTGAGATGCCGAAAGTCGATCTCGACGATTCGAAAGTCATACTGCGGCAGTGCTTCGATCAGGTAATCGAGCGTCGGCGCATACGTATGAATGTAGAAATCCGGTGAAAAGGTGTCGACAAGCCCGATCGTCACTTCCTGACGATGTCCGGAAGCCTCAACAGAATCGGCACAGAATCCCGCCAGCATGCCGAATAAACCTGCTGCCAAAAGCGAACGGCGAAGAAAGGATGCAACCGGCATGGCAAATCACGCACAAAACGTATGGACGGGAAGGAAAAACTTTCCTTTCCCGAAATCATAACGCCTGAACGATGCCCGGGAGTTCTTTGGCCCGAGAAAAATTTCCGACGACATCACGATATTTTTCAGAGAGATTGCCTGATCCGGAGAATTTGACTGCATGAACCTTTACTCAACCGCATTTATGATCGAAAAACCTCAAATCGACTGGCGTCATAACCAGAATGGTTTTTTTCAGAGATGTTCGGCACGCCTTCGAGACGGTAGAATTGATTGCTTTACACCTCAACCACTGGACACAGGCATGCAGTTCGGCTTTCCCAAGAATCGGCAGCTCCGCTATCAGGACTTCCAGCGTCTTCGTCCCGCTCAAAAGCGCGGACGTGCAGCTTCGTTCATGAAGCTTGCCGTGAAATATGCCGAAGCCTGCAATGCCTATCACGCCAGCTTCCGATACGCGTCGATCGTCATCGGCGTCATGCTCGGCGGCATCGCCGCGCTTCAGGCCTTCGAATTCATCCCGGGCTGGCTTCCGGGATGGCTCCTCGGGATCATGTTCTGGAACGGCCTGATACGCAGGATTCCCGAACTGAAACAGGACGTCATTGACTTCCTGACGGCGGCCGGCGCGTCGACCGCGAGCCGTCTGCCCGACAACCTCAGGAAAGACTACGGCAGCCTCTACCTTCTCATCTGGACCGCCACCGGCTACTTGAGCGGCGACTGGCTCACGCTCAACGCCGGCATGACCGGCTTCGTGCTGGCGACCTTCTTTTTCGCAATCTTCAGAGTCGAGCGCATGATCGCAGGCAACCTTGAAGCCATGGAAACTGCCGGCCAGTCCGTCATGCGCATTGCCGAAGAAGCCAAGGCCGAACTCGAAAGCCGGGATGACGAACTGGACGACGGCGAAGAAGACTGACGACAACTCTTTTCACCCTCCCTCTCCACCTGAATTTTCACTGAGACACAAGGCGTCCTTGCGTATCAACTCGCTGAAACAGATATTTCTCTGGACTGGCAAACAATGCCCCCTCGAGGCCGAAAATTTTAATAAAGAAAGCCGTTATTAAAGATTTTTCTCATTTTCTTTAATAACGCACCTCCCTTTTCAACGGTCGTCTTCATCCGAAGGCACCTCCTTCGCGGTCTCGACATGAGTCCGGCTCGATCCGCCCGCAGTGCAGGAAAACCATCTTCATGGCTCACTTCCACGTTCTGTAAAATTTGTACATGCGTCAGCAGCACAACCTTCCACCGAAGCCGGAACAGCCATGAGACAAATCTTCTTCGCCACGCCATACGTCTGTCCACGCGAGCCCGAGCGCATCGCGGAACTCATTCGTGCCCACGGCACGCTTCGGGATGTGGCGGCCGGCGAAGTATTGAAGCGCGGCGGCGATGCCAATCGTCTCTTTCTTCTCGAAGAAGGCTTGTGCGCCTACTTCGTCGCCGGCGACACGACGGGCCACGCCTCCATCATGTCGCTTCTTCTTCCCGGCACCACGATGTGCGACATGACCTCGAGCGTAGGCCGACGATGCAACGTCGAAACCCGGGCGATCCTGGCATCGAAGGTCTGGTGCACGGCGCCCGACTTCTTCGCGAAGCACGTCTTCACGGATCCGGAACTCGCCGTCCTCAAATATCAGCATGCCATCGGCAAGGAGGAAACAATCATCGAAGGCATGATCGCGAACTTCACGCTGCCGCCGGAACAGCGCATCAAGATTCTCCTCAAGGCGGTTCTGCTTCACGAGACGCCCGTTCTCGGGACGGACTGGCTGCGCGTTCCCTACACGATTTCCGCAGAAGTCATCGGCCAGACGGTCAACCTCACCCGCCAGACGGTGGCTCAGGTCATCGGCGACTGGCGGCGCAGCGGCCTTGCCCGCCGCACCGGCCGTCATCTTGAAATTTTGCCGACGCTCTTTGACGACGTCTACGACTGGCTCGAACACCGCTCGGGCTGCAAGCCGGACTGGCGCATGGGCTAGCGGCCGGATTCTTCAGGCCTTTTGCCCGCATGCCGCAAACAATGACGGGGCGCCGGTCAGAGAACCGGCGCCCCGTCATCGCGAGGAGCAGCGCAAGCTGTTTTTGTTTTTTTACTTGACAGTCTTGATGTACTGTTCGGCAGACTCAACCGCAATGCGGGCCGAGTTGACCGCGAAGCCGACCGTGGAGCCGGCCATCAGAAGGTCATAGGAGTCGCCGTACATGCCGCCGACGTCGTTGCCGGCAGCGTAGAGGCCGCGAATCGGCGTTTCGTCCTGCGTCACGACTTCAAAGTGTTCGTTGGCCTTGATGCCGCCGAGCGTGCCGAGAGAGGAGGCAACGGACTTGATGGCATAGAACGGACCGGTCTTCACTTCGCGCAGATAGGCCGGATCCTTGGCGAATTCTGCGTCATGACGAACGGCGCAGAAGCCGTTGTAGGCTTCGACCGTCTTGGCGAGCTTGGCAGGATCCATGCCGGTGGCCTTGGCGAGACCTTCAAGCGTGTCAGCCTTGAAGGCCCAGCCGCCCTTGACGGCAGCGTCCCATTCCTTTTCGAAGTTGGTGAGCTTCGTGCCAACCGGAACCATCACGCCGACGCCAAGGTCGATGCCCTTGTCCTTTTCCATATGATTGAGCGTATTCTGGTCGTACACGACGTACATCGTGCCGCCGATGCGTTCAAGCGCATTGCCTGCGAACGGCCATTCGAGCATGATCTTTTCGTCGCAGAAGCGCTCGCCCTTCGGCGTCAGCCAAAGATGCGGCTGCTTGGCCGTCGCGGAAACATGGTTCGTCGTGCCGATGCCGCGGGGACCCGGACGGTAGGACGCCTGCACTTCGCAGCCTTCCTTGCCGCCGCCGGCAGCCCAGGCCATCTGGATGCCGTCACCGGTTTTGCCCTTCTGAGCCAGGCCGTCGGCATCCGGGAAGCGCAGATACTTTTCACGCATTTCCTTGTTGTCGAAGAAGCCGCCCGTGGCAATGATGGTCGCCTTGGCATTGACGGTGATCTTGTCGCCGGCCTTGTTCGTCGCAACAACGCCCTTCACCGTGCCGCTCTTGTCCTGAATGAGCTCCTTGCCCCAGGTGTTGAGGAGAAGCGTCTGGCCGGCATCCTTGTACTTCTTCTGGAAGAGATTGATCCAGCCTGCGCCGCGGCCTTCATAAATGTGCCAGGTGTAGAGGCCGTTGGGATAGTTGGAGAACAGCTTTTCGAACTTAACGCCGTTGGCCTGCATCCAGTCGATCGTTTCGCCGGACTTGTCAACGAAGGCGCGAACCATCTTGGCATTGCCGCGCCAGTGGCCATAGTTCATGATCTTCTGGAATGCTTCGTCCTTGGTAAGACCGTAGTTCCAGTTGCGCTGCATGGAGCTCTCGACTGCGAAGATACCTTCGGAGAACTTGCCCGTGCCGCCGACCATGGCCTGCTTTTCGAGCGTCACGACCTTGAGGCCTTTTTCAGCGGCGGCCCAGCCGGCGGCGGTGCCGGCAGCGCCGGCGCCGATCACCACGACGTCGACGTTGTAGGTTGCATCAGCGGCAAAGGCGGGCGCCATGGCCGCGGCGACGGCGGCAGCCGTCATCGTGCGTAGAAACTTATGCATGTTTTTGTCTCCTGTTTAAATCGGCATTCGCCCGGTCGCGAATGTCCGTCAACGATGAGCAGTTTGCAGGAGCGCGCCTTCGCAAAGTGTCGGCCGGCCGACACTCAAGGGTTTTACCCAATTCGACATTCTCCATCTTGTTGAATCAGCTCAAATACCCCACTCCAAGAGACTAATTTCTCCTTCTCCGGCAAATCCAACAGGGCAACGGCTTCGATCGGCGCAACCGCTCAAGTCTCGGAAATGTTGAGGCGTGAGTCCTTTTGAGAAATCGTTTATAGTCGCCGTAATGCGTGAAAAGCCTGTTTTCTAGGTCTCCTGCGCATTCAACACACAGAGGGTTCGCCCATCGTTTTGGTTTTGTTAATTTGTTTGCTCATCATGCAGGCCTCCCATCATTCTTCCTATTGCGTTTGCGACTCCGTCCTTCCCGCCGTTGTGGCGGCGGGCACCCGCAACTATCTCAATCCCGCCGAAGCGTACGTCATGACGCTCGGCGACGGCCAGTCCAAGAAGCGCATCGTTCAGC
>JAXZEJ010000236.1:0-3820 GCA_037424205.1 bacterium
CCACGTGGTGTGGGAGGACGCCCGTGGAATTAATCCACGGGCTCCTACCCGATTTGAAGGAAGTTTGTCTTTGGACAAACTTTGTAGCAACTTCATGGTTTGCGTATCTTGAAATGTCCCTTCCGATCCCCATATAGGTAGAGACATCAATGAGAACCCTGTGATCGCAGGCAGAGCCGAAGTGATCCTATGCAGGGGTTTTCGAAGGAACCAAAACATGCGTCAAGACAAGTTAACAACTAAATTCCAGGAAGCACTGGGCGAAGCCCAGTCGCTCGCGCTTGCTCATGACAATCAGGTCATTGAGCCGGTGCACATGCTGGCGGCTGTCCTTGCAGACGGCGAGGGCTCGAGCAGGAGTCTTCTTGAACGTGCGGGCGTCAACGTACAGAGCCTGACTCGCGAAGTGAACGCGGCGATCGACCGCCTGCCGAAGGTTTCCGGCACGGGCGGCGACGTTCAGATTTCGCGCGACCTGATGAACCTTCTGAACCTGACGGAGAAGGAGGCGATGAAGCGCGGAGATGAGTTCATCTCGACGGAAATGCTGCTTCTTGCCCTCGCGGAGGACAGGAGCGAGGCCGGACGTCTTGCGAAGAGTGCGGGGCTGACGCGCGCCGCCATTGAAGCGGCGGTTGAAACCGTCCGCGGCGGCGACAAGGCCGACAACCCCGACGCCGAAAGCCAGCGCGAAGCGCTCAAGAAGTACACGGTTGACCTGACCGAGCGTGCTCGTCAGGGCAAGCTTGATCCGGTCATCGGCCGTGACGACGAAATCCGCCGCACGATGCAGATTCTGCAGCGCCGCAGCAAGAACCACCCCGTGCTCATCGGCGAGCCGGGCGTGGGCAAGACCGCCGTTGTCGAAGGTCTGGCACAGCGCATTGTGAACAACGAAGTGCCCGACAGCCTTCGCGGCAAGCGCATTCTCTCGCTCGACATGGCCGGCCTGATTGCAGGCGCCAAGTATCGCGGCGAGTTTGAGGAACGCTTGAAGAAGCTTCTGAAGGAAGTGACTGCCGAATCCGGCAAGATCATTCTCTTCATTGACGAACTGCATACGGTGGTGGGCGCCGGCAAGACCGAAGGCTCGATGGACGCCGGCAACATGCTCAAGCCCGCTCTTTCGCGCGGCGAACTGCATGTGATCGGTGCGACGACCCTTGACGAGTACCGCAAGTACGTGGAAAAGGACGCCGCTCTCGAACGCCGCTTCCAGAAGGTGATGGTTGACGAGCCGAGCGTTGAGGACACGATCGCCATTCTCCGCGGTCTTCAGGAACGCTATGAAGCTCACCACGGCGTCGAGATCACCGACCCGGCCATTGTGGCTGCGGCCGAGCTTTCTCACCGCTACATTACCGACCGCTTCCTTCCCGACAAGGCCATTGACCTGATCGACGAGGCAGCCGCCCGCGTGAAGATGGAGATCGACTCCAAGCCTGAGGCTCTTGACAAGCTTGACCGCCGCCTGATTCAGTTGAAGATCGAGCGCGAGGCCATGAAGAAGGAGACCGACGACGCTTCGAAGAAGCGCCTGCAGGCGATTGAGGACGAGATCGAAAAGCTCTCCCGCGAGTATGCCGATCTTGAAGAGGTCTGGAAGAAGGAAAAGAGCGAGGCGCTTGGTGAAAAGAGCGTTCGTGACGAAATCGACCGCACCCGCCATCAGATGGAGGAATACCGCCGCACGGCTCAGTACGAAAAGCTTGCCGAGCTGCAGTATGCCGTCATGCCGAAGCTGGAGGAACGCTTGAAGAAGGCTGAAAAGGCTGAGGCAAGCGATGCTTCGAAGCCCAAGCTCCTGAGGACGACCGTTGGCGCCGAAGAAATCGCCGAAGTCGTGAGCCGCGCTACCGGCATTCCGGTCTCGAAGATGATGGAAGGCGAACGCCAGAAGCTTCTTCACATGAAGGATGCACTCGAAGAGCGCGTCGTCGGTCAGGACGAAGCCGTCAAGCGCGTTGCGGAGACGATTCTGAGAAGCCGTGCCGGCTTGTCGGATCCGAACCGTCCGTACGGCAGCTTCCTCTTCCTCGGCCCGACGGGCGTCGGCAAGACCGAGCTCACGAAGGCGCTGGCTCAGTTCCTCTTTGACACCGAGGACGCGCTTGTGCGCATCGACATGAGCGAATTCATGGAAAAGCACAGCGTTGCCCGTCTGATCGGTGCGCCTCCGGGATATGTCGGCTATGAAGAAGGCGGCTATCTGACTGAAGCCGTTCGCCGTCACCCCTACAGCGTGATTCTTCTTGACGAAGTCGAGAAGGCTCATCCGGACGTGTTCAACGTTCTGCTGCAGGTGCTTGACGACGGCCGCATGACCGACGGCCAGGGCCGCACGGTGGACTTCAAGAACACCGTGATCGTCATGACCTCGAACCTCGGCTCGACTGAGATTCAGGAAATGATCGGCCAGTCGAAGGAAAGCGTGAAGAACGCCGTGATGGCCGAAGTGCGCGATCACTTCCGTCCGGAGTTCATCAACCGCATTGACGAGATCGTGATCTTCAACGCGCTCGGCAGCGAGGCCATCCGCCGCATTGCTGAGATCCAGCTGAAGAGCCTGAAGGCCCGCGTGGCTGCTCAGGACATCACGCTCGAGGTGGACGATGACGCGATGAAGGAAATCGCCGAAGTGGGCTTCGATCCTCACTACGGTGCTCGTCCGCTCAAGCGCGCCATTCAGGATCACATCGAGAACCAGCTCGCCGCGGTCATGCTTCAGGGCACGGCCGGTCCGGGCGATACGATTCACGTCGGCGCCAAGGACGGCAAGTTCACGTTCAACGTCGTGAAGGCTGACAAGTAACCCGGCTTTCTGAAGCCGCAGGAGACCTGAAAGGTCAGGAAAGGGCGCTCCGCCGAAAGGCGGGGCGCCCTTTCGCGCATATGGGAAAGGCCCGTGAGCGCGAGCTCCGGGCCTGTTTGCGCTCGAGACGGGCGCGGCTTAGTTGAGGAAGTGCGCCGGCATGGTCGGGACGCCGTGCGTGCCGAGCGGCGTGGAGATGCCGTCGGCGTTCACATAGATGCGGCCGCCTTCGTCCTCGGTCTCGTAATAGCGGGGATCCTCGTGGAAGACGACGTCCTGAACGCCGAGCATGGTGAGGAATCGCTCGAGATTGACGGCGACGGACTGCATGTCGACGCCGTTGTCCTGCATGGAGATGCAGTCGCCGGAGAAGGGCGCGGCGCGGTCGGTGCGCATGGAAATCGCGATGCGGATTTCATTGGCGTAGATCTTGGCTGCGTCGGGTCGCGAGCAGAAGCAGGCGATGGAGGCGCAGAGGTCGCCTGGCGCGCAGTTCGCGGTGTGAACGGCGTTCATGACGAGCGGCGAGATTCGGAAGGGCGAGAGCACCTGCTCGAGGAAGTCGAGGCCGCGGATGATCGGGAAGGGTTCGGTCACGATCGTGTGGTAGGCCGAGACGTTGGGCGCGAGGGCTTCGGCGATTTCGAGGGCAAAGGGATTCTGAAGAATCTGATTGGGGTCGAAGAGGCCCGGTCCGCAGAGTTCGGGATTGAGCGAAGCGTCCCACCAGCGGTAGGGATGCACGACGGCGAGTTCGCCTGCGGGTACCGTCACGGTGATGACGAGGTGGCGCATGTAGAGGCCGTAGCCGTGTTCGTCCTCGAGGGAGGCGATGGGGTCGTCGGCGCATTCGGGAACGTCGAGATGGCGGCCCGTATAGAGCACGTCGCTGCAGCGGGCCATTTCACGGGTGAGCTGTCCGCCGATTTCGGTGTTGTTGGCGGGACCCTGGTTGCTGCGGAGCATCTCGTGGAAGACCGTGATGCGGGCCTTCGGGTTGATGTAGTG
>JAXZEJ010000237.1:0-2931 GCA_037424205.1 bacterium
AAGCACGATGAAGGCGTTGGAAAACCTGGCCAGCGAAAAGAGCACGCCGACGAGAACGAGCTGCCGGAAGGCGGCGGGCGCCGTTCGGAACATCGCAATGGGATTGGGCGCGGTTCGGCGGGGCTTGTCTGAGCCTTTGGGATCCTCGACGCCGAGGATGATCATCAGAAGGCAGAGAATGCCGGGAATGAGCGCGGCGTAAAAGACGAGGCGGAAGTCGTCGAGCGTAAGCCAGAGCAGGAGCGCCGCAATCGCGGGCCCGACAAAGGCGCCTGCGGCGTCAAGCGACTGGCGAAGGCCGAAGGCGGCTCCCTTGATTTCGGGCGGGACGGCGTCCGCAAGAATGGCGTCTCGAGGGGCGCCGCGCACGCCCTTGCCGATGCGGTCCGCAATGCGGGCGCCGAGCACGACGGGCATGGCGCCCGCGAGCGCAAAGACGGGCTTCGAAAGGACGCCGAGCGCATAGCCCGTGAAGACGAGCGCCTTGCGGTGCCCGAAGCGGTCGGCAAACCAGCCGGAGAAGACCTTGACGATGAGCGCGGCGCTCTCGCCGCCGCCTTCGACAAGGCCGATCCAGACGGCGGATGCGCCGAGGGTCTGCGCCATGAAGAGCGGCAGACAGGCATGGATCATCTCGGAGGAGACGTCCATCAGAAGACTGACGATTCCGAGCGCCCAGACGGTGCGCGGCATGCGGACGCGTTTGCAGGAAGACATGATGACGGGTTGGCGCGGAACGCGCCGTGAATTGCGGGATGCCCGGGCGGGTGCCTGACGGTCGGCATCCCGGCTCCGGATCGAGTATTGTCTCTCCGCCTGCGTCAAAAATGCGTCAAATCAACAGACGGCATCGAGCGGAGGCGGCTCCTCGGGCATGCCGGCCGTGGGTTCGGGAGGCGCCCGGCGGACGGGGGTGCGGCGCGGTGCCGGAGCGCGGCCCGAGCGCACCTTTTGAAGTTCGGCGTCGATGAAGGCTTCGTATTCGCTCACGAAGTTGTCAAGCTGCTCCGTGCCCGCCTCGACGAGCTTGAGGCGCTCTTCGAAGTGCGCGGTCATGGCGGCGGAGCGAATGCGGGGCGAAACCTTCTTGAGGAGCATGCGGCCCGACTCGGTGCAGTGAAGGTACTTGCCGTCGACCGCGAGATACTCCTTGCGCTTGAGTTCGGCGATGATGGCGGCTCGCGTGGCGGGCGTCCCGATGCCGCCGGCTTCCTTGAGCATGGCCTGGCCCTTCGGGTCGTCGAAGCTGCGCCAGATGTTCTCCATGGCGGCGATGAGCGTGCCTTCGGTGAAGAACTGCGGAGGCTTCGTCTTGTCCTCGCGGCCCTTTACGGCACGAACGTCGCAGACGTCGCCCTTCTTGAGGGGCGGGAGCGTCTGGCCGGCGTCCTCGTCGTCGTCCGAATCATCGCCGTCCTTGGCCTTGGCCCTGCGTTTTTTTTCCTCAACGGCCTTGCGGTCCTTTTCAAAGAGGATCTTCCAGCCGGCGACGCGCACGACCTTGCCCTTGGCGGTGAAGGTCTCGCCGCCAAGATCGAGCGCAACCTCGGTCTCGTCGAACTCGTGCACCGGGAAGAACTGCGCGATGTAGCGGCGCACGATCAGGCGGTAGATGTCGGCCTCCTCGCGGGTGAGCGAGGCGGGATCGACGGTGTTGGCGACGGGCACGATGCCGTGATGGGCCGTGACCTTCTTGTCGTTGAAGGTCGGGCTCTTGAGCTTGGGATCGGCCTTGGCGCAGGCGGCGGCCGAGGCCGGGAAGTTCTTCGCGACGGCTGCGAGCACCGCCGGCGCATCACCGTGCTGGGATTCGGGGAGATAGCCGCAGTCCGTGCGCGGGTAGCTTGTGATCTTTCTGACTTCATAGAGCGACTGGCAGACCTTGAGCGTGTTTTCGGCCGTCATGCCGAAGCGCTTGCTCGCCTCGATCTGAATGTCCGCCAGCGAATAGGCCTTGGGAGGATAGGCCTTGCGGCGCTTGGTGCCTGCGGAGACGACCGTGGCGGTCCTTTCCTTCGAGAGCTTCTCGACGAGCGCGCGCCCGATGTCAAGGTCGATGAGAAGCTTCCCTTCCTCGTCAAGGCCCTTCTGATCCTCTCTGGGCTTCCAACGGGCGGTGAAGGGCAGGGCGTCCTTTTCAAGGTCGGCCGAGATGGAGAGATAGGGAACGGGGACGAAGTTTCGCACCACATAGTCGCGTCGCGCGACCATGAAGAGCGTCGGCGTCTGCACGCGCCCGACGGCGAGAAGGCCGTCGCTGTTGGCGAGTGTGTAGGCGCGGGAGAGATTCATGCCGAGGAGCCAGTCGGCGCGCGAGCGCCCGCGGGCGGCGTCGCGCATGCCCGCGTAGGATTTGTTGTCGCCGAGCTTGGCGAGGCCTTTTCGGATCGACGCCGGGTCGACGGCCGAAACCCAGAAGCGCTCGACGGGCTGGCGCGCCTTGAAGTGCTCTAGCACCTCGTCGACGAGAAGCTGCCCCTCGCGGTCCGGGTCGCCTGCGTTGACCACGGCCGAGGCTGTTTTGAGAAGCTTGCCGATCACGGAGAGCTGCTTTTTCGCCCCGCGCTCGGTCTTCGCCTCCATCACCCACGACTTCGGAAAAATGGGCAGATCCTGCATGCGCCAGATCTTGCGCCCCTTCTTCGTCTTCGGAATGTCGTCGGGAAGATAGGCGTCGGGCTCGGCCTGCTCAAGCAGGTGGCCGAAGCACCAGGTGACGACCGCGTCGTTCCGGCAGGTGATGAATCCGTCGCCCCGGCTCGAGACGCCGAGCTCTGCGGCGATGGCTTTGGCGACTGACGGTTTTTCGGCAATGAAGAGCTTCATGTAGTTTTCCTTTTCGATCGGGAGAGTCTACAGCGAAAGCCGAGGCGGCGCGCGCCCGCACCTCATGAGGCCGCTCGTATCGTTGCGCAAAACGGTCGTCCTGCA
>JAXZEJ010000238.1:0-12741 GCA_037424205.1 bacterium
GCGGGGGCAATCTTTTTGTAGAAACAGGGGTAATTTAACGTGTTGAACAACAGTGCACGTCTTGCCATTGGTCATGAGGCTGCCGCTGCCGGCCGGAACGCGCCCATGTCAAACAGGCAAAACGAAGCCGGATGTCTAGGAACATCCGGCCTCTTGTCGGTCTTGTCGGCTTTACGAACGCTACGACATTCAGACCTTCGCTTCCTCAAGCGCACGAGCGGCGCCGATCTTCAGACGGTTGGCCGCACGGCGCAGCTTCACGAGCGCGGCATTTCGCTCATGTGCCGGCAGAGACGGCAGATCGTCGATCAACCTGAGCATCGGCACGGCCGGCGCACGAAGCGCCTCGTCATGCGAGAAGATCGAGCCTTCGACATAGCCGAGCGGGATGATCTCGGTCAGCACGCGGTGCGAGCGCTTCACAAAGGCCGATGGATCGTCCGAACGGCGAGCGGCATCGAGAGCTTCGGCCAAATGACCGAGCCGCTCGACAGCTTCGGAAAAATCGAGCTCGCCGCCCGCCTTCTTCTGCCACTCCTCAATCTGCTCCTTAAGTTCAAGCACTTCTGCACGAGCGTCGACGGGGAAGACGTCATCCAGAAGCACGTGGGCGAGCACCGAAGCAAAGACGCGAACGTCGCGGGCAAGATTCTCGGGATCAAGCTTGTCGGGCGTATCGCTCTTCGTATGCCACCAGGCGCCGAAGCCGCCCGATCGGCCGTTGCCGAACATCTTGCCGAAGGCCTCCGCCGCAGCGCCTTCGAAGGGCGGCTGTTCGGAAACCTGGGAGAAGACGGTCGGGACGCCCGGCCCCCAGAAGCTCTGGTCGCAGCTGCGCGTATACCGGCAGCCGTGCCAATCGGTCACGCCGGCCGCTTCGCGAAGCGCCGTACGGGCAAGATCGCGCGTCGAAGCCATGGCCGGAGATTCGGTCATGACGGTCGCACCCCTGCCGCCCAGACAGTCGGCATTGACGTTGAGCAGACAATGCTTCTGAAGCTCCTCGAAGTGAGCGTCGCAATAAGCGGTCGAACCCGCATAGCGGCCGTGCGAATGGCCGGACCAGAGCACGAAGCGAACGCCCCTGCGCATCCGGCCCGCCAGAGGCGCGAAGATGCGAGCAAGTTCAACGGCGCAGGCGTTGCCCGAAGCGTTGTCAAGCGCGCCGAGGCCCCAGCTGTCGACGTGGCCCGTCATCATCACAAAGTCCTCGTCGGGTCCGGGAATGTCGGCGGCGATGACGGGAATGTCCGTCCAACGGTTGTGAACGCGGGTCGAGAGCTTGGCCGGAAGGCGGCCGCCCGCATCGACAAGCCGCTCGCGAATTCGGGAGCCGTCGCCGTACGAAAGGCTGGCGACCGGAATGCCGATGTACTTGTCGAGCGTTTCGGGCGTGGGCGAGCCCCAAACGCGCGAGACGATCATGTTGTGGATCTCCTCGCCCGTGATGAACACGACCCCCGCAGCGCCCTTCCCTTCAAGAGCACGCACGACGGGCTCCATCGCAAGACCGTCGGTGAGGACGATCCTGCCCGAAACTTGTTCGGCGGGCACGGATCCGGTCTTGTCGACCGGCACGTAGACGAGATCCGCCTCAAGTCCCTCTGCCGAAGGCGTCATCGGGTGAGTGAGCACTTCATAAGCAATGCCGCCCGCTTCGAAGGATGCCCCTTCGGGCGTGCTGACATACCCGGGCAGCGCCTCGCGCGTCACGCGGCAGCCCGCGTCCTTGAAGAGCTTTTCCAGAACGTCGAAGGAACGGACTTCCGCCTCGTTTGAAAGACGTTCGCCCGTGCAGATCGCGCGGACGCTATCCATGAGCCGCCCTGCATCCACGGCGGCAAGAATGTCTTCATAGGCCATAAGGTCAGTCCCAATGCTTCTTCGGAAGATCGATCCTGCGGAAGGCCTCGAGATAGCGGACCATCCAGTCGGTGACGCCGTCCATCATGGCAACGCCCCATTCGCGGGTGGCGAACTTGGATTCAAGACCGCCGAGACCGCCCGTGTTGACGGTGTCGCGGATTTCACGGATCACCTTGACGGGCGCGCCCTCAAAGAGAACCGTGTTGATGTGGAGCTGCTCGAAGTCCGCGGAAGGCGGCGTGACGACGTTGTCGACGAGCCATTCGGACTTGACGAGCTCGGGCGCAAAGGCCATGACGGCCGCAGCCTCCTGAGCGTCGCCGTGGCCCGTGGGCCAGTCGGGATTGAGCTTGGGCGCGATGCTCCACCAGTTGACGAGCGTCACCTGGGAGCCCCTGCGATACATTTCAAGCGCGGCCTTTTCGATCGCAGGATCGTTGCCGCCGTGGCCGTTGATGACCGCGAAGCGCCTTGCGCCGTGCTTGTAGAGGGATTCGAAAACGGCGCCCATCACCTTGATCATCGTTTCAAGGCCAAGGTCGATCGTGCCGGGGAAGTTGATGTGATGCGTCGCGACGCCGAACGGAATGACGGGCGCGATGAGGAGCTTTTCCATGCGGCCGTCGAGGCGGCGGCAGAACTCCTGCGGGATGAGCCAGTCGGTGCCGAGCGGACCCACGGAGCCGTGCTGCTCGGTCGAGCCGACGGGAATGACGACGAGAGTTTCAGGATCGGCAAGAACCTTTTCGGCCTCCTGCCAGTTGAGATGTGCAAGCTGCATGATGATTGTCCTATATCAGAAGGCGCGCCGCCGGCCCTCCCCTGCGGGAAAGCCGGCCCGGCGCGCCGTATTTCTCAGTCGCTTGAGTTTGAATTACGCCTTGACGGGCTTGTCCAGATCGTCGAAGTGGCGGCGGATGGTTTCAGCCGACACGGGCTTCGTGAAGAGGCTCACGCCGATGAGGATCACCATGGTGACGAGCCATGCAACGATGAGCGGGTTGAAGCCGAAGGAGAGCGACTTGAACTGCGTCAGAAGCAGGAAGTAGAAGATTTCGCCGAGAATCACGGAGGTGAAGACGGCGGTGGTCGTCGTGCGCTTCCAGTACATGCCGCAGATGATCGGAGCCGCCCAGATGCCCAGGCCGCCGAACGCGAACAGAATGATCGTAAAGATCGAGCCCGGCTTCAGGATGCCGATGCCGATCGCGATGATGCCGAGCACCACGGTCACGATGCGGGACATCTTGAGCGTGTCTTCGTCGGTTGCGTCACGCTTGAGGATGCGCTGGTAAAGGTCGCGCGAGACGGCGGAGGTGGACGTCAGCAGCAGCGAGCTGATCGTCGACATGCCGGCCGAGAAGATGCCGGCCACCATCAGGGCGGAAACCATCGACGGCAGGCCTTCCTGAAGGATGAGCGGAACGATGAAGTCGCTTTCCTTGCCCTGGATGCCCGGGAAGCTGGCAGCGCCCGTCACGCCGCACCATTCGATGAAGCTGGCGGAGAACACATGCCGAGCGTGCCGAGAAGCACAGCCTTGAACATCGTCGAGTAGTTCTTCATCGTGAAGAACTTCGTGAAGAGATGCGGCTGGCCAATGCAGAAGAAGGACCACATCACGATCATCGAGGCGTAGTTCTGCCACGGATAGGAGTTGTTGTGGCCCGGGAACTTGACGTAGTTCGGGTCGACGGCGGAAAGCTTGGCATTGATGACTTCGAGGCCGCCGCCGAGCTTGAGGGACACGACGAACGTCGTCACGGCGGTGATCACCATCAGCACGCCCTGAATGACGTCGGTCATCATGACCGAGCGGATGCCGCCCGCCATGCAGTAGAGAATCACGGTGACGCCCATCACGACGATGCCCACCCACTGGGGAGCGCCGGTATAGGTCGTGAAGATCACGCCCGCGCCGATCGTCTGAGCGCCCATCATGGGCACGAGGAAGATGAGCATCAGCACGGCGAGAAGGCCGCGGATCGCAGTCGATTCATAGCGGTCGGCAAGATAGTCCGCCATGGTGAGCATCTGATAGCGATGGCCCAGCTTGATGAGACGGCGGCCGACAAGAAGCGCCGGAATCACCATCGAGAAGGCGATGCCCGGCACCGAGACACTCATGCCTGCGTAGCCGACGTGATAAATCGAGCCCGGCACGCCCATGAAGGTCGACATCGAGTACTGCGTGGAGAAGTAGGCCAGACCCGAGAGCACGGCACCCGCGGAGCCCGACATCGTGAAGAAGTCCTGCAGATTGCGATTCTTGCGATTGCCCCACCACCCGATGAAGCCGAGAATTGCAAGATAGCTGATCGTGACGATCAGAAAGGGGACGGTGGAGGTTTCAACCTGATACTGCATGATGCGTTACTCCTCGTATTCCTGATATTCGGGACGCTTCATGCAGCTGCGCCACCACAGAGCAATCGTGCTGATCACCAAGAGGCCGTAGGCCAGCCAGCAGTAGATGAAACGGGGCACGCCATAGAGCCACGGCGTGTATTCGACGTCGTAGAACCATGGAAACGGCATGATGATGAAGAAGAATTCAAGAAGGAAAATGATCGTCCATTTCCTCTCGAAAGCATTGTCAAAGGCATTCATACGAGGACTTCTCCCACGATAGATTTCTTGTTATATGACGGCTCAAGCCGCATTGGCAATTATGGACGCGCCTCTTCAATGCAACGAGCCTTTCGCAACGATTCCAGGGGTAGGAATTACCCTTTATCGGCTCAACTCAGCTGACGGACAGGCATTCGGAAGAAATGCCGAAGCCCTCTTTTTTTCATGCCGTCCGGAGAGAAAGTCGTTTTAAAGAAACGGCCACATGATCACGAGGATCAGCTGCCCCATCATGATGCGCAGGAACATTGCGAGCGGATAGACCGTGGAATAAGCCACGGCCGACGAATTGCGCTCGGAAAGGGTCCCGGCATAAGCGAGCGCCGGAGGATCGGTCGTTGCACCCGCCATGAGGCCGACGATGCTGTGGTAGTTGATGTGCAGGAATTTGCGTGCCACGAAGCCGACGATCAGAAGCGGAACGACCGTGATCACGAAGCCGAGCGCCACATAAAGCGGCCCGTTGCCCGCCGTCATGGCGTTGACGAACCCGTTGCCGGCGGCAAGACCGACGGATGCGAGGAAGAGGCAGATGCCGATCTCGCGCATCATCATGTTGGCCGAAGACGTCGTGAAGGTCACGAGCTTCATGGTCGAGCCGAAGCGGCCGAGCAGAATGGCGACAATGAGCGGACCGCCCGCCAAGCCGAGCTTCAGGGGCACCGGGAGGCCCGGCAGCATGATGGGAATGCTGCCAACGAGGACGCCCAGAACCAGACCGACGAAGATTGTGATGATGTTCGGATGGTCGAGCTTCTTCACCTGGTTGCCGAGCTTCTGCTCCATGCGGACGAGAGCCGTTTCAGGGCCGACGCAGTAAACCTGGTCGCCCACCTGCAGATGGAGCTTCGAGGACGGGAAGAGCGTCATGCCCGCGCGGAAGACGCGCGTGATGTTGACGCCGTCCATGCGGTTGACCGCCAGATCGTCGATGCGCATGCCGTTGACCGACTCGCGGGTGATCAGAAGCGTGCGTGCCACGAGCGGAGACTTTTCCTCAGCGAGGTCGATGTCGAAGCGCTCGCGACCGAAAAAGGCGACGACGGCCTCCTTGACGTCGGGCTCGGACACGATGCGGATGCAGTCGCCCATGTGAAGGACAGTCGCGCCGGTCGGACTCGTAATCTTGTTGCCCGAAAGAATGCGAGAGGCAATGAAGCCCCTTCCGATAAAGGTGCGGATCTCCTCAATCGTGCGGCCCGCGAGCGCCGGATTCGTCACCTCAATGTGGAAGAAAACGGGTTCCTGATGATTGGCGCGCTCCTCGTCATCCCATGCCTTGTCCTCTTCAGCGAGCTTGATGCGAAAGACGAAGCGAAGAAGAATGGCCGAGCCGATCGTGCCGATCACGCCCAGCGGATAGGCACAGGCATAGGGAACGGCAATGTTTTCACCGGCATATTGGAAGAGATCAAGCGCTTCCTGTGTTGCGCCAAGACCCGGCGTATTCGTGACGGCGCCGTAGTGCACGCCCAGCATCTGCGGGAGCGTCACGACGTCGGAAAACAGGAAGTAGAGCCCGATCGTGACGGCGACGCCCAAAAACACCTGCAGCACCGTCAGGAGATTGAGGACCATGCCACCGCTCTTGAAGGACGAGAAAAAGGACGGGCCGACCTGAAGGCCGATGAAAAAGACAAAGAGCGTCAGGCCGAAGTCGCGCAGGAAAAACAGGACTGACTTGTCCACGGTGAAGCCGAAATGGCCCGCCGCAAGCGCCACGAAGAGCACGAAGGTCACGCCGAGGGACACGCCGCAGATCTTGAGACGGCCGAGAACGGCCCCCAAGGCAATGACAAAAGAATAGACGAGAAGAATGTGAGGGACCGAGGAGACGTCCGTCAGCAGATGAGTGATCCAATCCATAGCAAAAGGAACAATCCGTGAAACCGAGCTTCAAACTTTCACCAAGCTCGATATTCTACGCCAGGCACGAAATTTTCCATCGCGTGTTAACCCGTAGGGACATCCCTGCATCCGCAAAAAATATTCCCTGTGCCGCGGGAGATTTCTTCCGTCATTGATCATCAGAGCACAAGCCTGAAGAAAGGCGCAAAATTGATCCCGCAGCGAGATTAGGATCGAGATGCGATATCTTTATTATTTAATGTTGAGACATTGAATTATCAAATAATTCGCTTCAGCATCCAACCGCGCCGGCCGCATGGCTGTCTTCGACAAATTCTGCAAAAGACACGTCTCCTCTATTGACATGCAAAAAGGACCGGCCGCACG
The DNA here is from genome assembly GCA_037424205.1 of bacterium. GTDB lineage: Bacteria > Pseudomonadota > Gammaproteobacteria > Burkholderiales > Burkholderiaceae_F > Sutterella. The sequence continues at coordinate 6,733 of JAXZEJ010000238.1, forward strand.
CAACGAGCAGCCGGTCCTCCACCAAGTCAGACTTTATCTCAAATTTTCACTTCCACCTGTCTCTCAGACGCTTTTCCCCAGACATCGCCCCAGCTGCCCGAAAGCGATCCTTTCGCATAATCCACGACCTTCACCTCGAAAAAATTGCTATGTGATACACCCAGCATGCCATCAACCCAAGGGAGCGGATTGTTTTTGACACCAAAGATCCCCTTCATGCCAAGTCCGATGAGGCGACGATCCGCAATGTAGCGGATGTAGCTTCGAACCTCCTCCCGCGTAAGGCGGCGCATTTCGGAGACGCCGAAGGCCAGATCGATGAAGCGGTCCTCGAGCTCGACCATCGTCTCGGCGATGCCGTAGATCTTGGCCTTGAGCGCGTCGTTCCATAGCTCGGGATTCTCGACGATGTATTCGCGAAAGAGCCTCGTCATTGACTCGGTGTGCAGCGTCTCGTCGGCGATCGACCAGGCGATGATCTGGCCCATGCCCTTCATCGTGCCGTTGCGCGTGAAGTTGAGGAGCATGACGAAGGATGAAAAGAGCTGCATGCCTTCGGTGAAGGCGGAGAAGGCCGCGATCTGTGCGGCCAAATCCCGGCTGTCTCCGGCGACTTCGTTGAAGAATTCGTGCTTGGCGGCCATGGCCTCATACTGCAGGAATTCGTTGTAGATGGATTCCGGGAGTCCGAGCGTCTCGATGAGATGCGAGTAGGCGGCGATGTGCACGGCCTCGCGCGCCGCAAAGGATGAAAGCATCATGCGGATTTCCGGCTGGCCGAAGCGCGGAAGATAGTGGTTCACATAGGCGCCCGAAACGTCGATGTCGCCCTGCGTGAAGAAGCGGAGGATCTTCGTGAGAAAGTTCCTCTCGCTCTCGGAAAGCTTGAGGTTGTAGTCCTTCACGTCCTCGAGCATGGGCACCTCGGTCCAGAGCCAGTGCATCTGCTCGGACTGCATGAAGGCCTCGTAGGCCCAAGGGTATCGGAAGGGCTTGAAGCAAGTGCGGGTCGAAAGAAGCCCGCCGGCGGTGTTCTTGTCGGTCATGATGTGTCTGTCCTTCGTTCAGCCTTCGCAGGCAAGGCAGGTGGTGTTGTCGGCGACGGCCTGCATGCTGATTTCATCCTCAATGCGTCGGCGCTCGACCCGAACGCCGACGCGATCCGCCTTGCGAAGCTTGTCGGAACGGTTGTAGTAGAGGCTTTTAAGGCCCTTCTTCCATGCGGAGAAGTGGCAGGCGTGCAGATAGGCGATCGAAACGTCGGGCGGGAAGAAGAGATTCACGCTCTGTCCCTGATCGATGAAGGCCTGCCGGTCGGCGGCAAGCTCGATGATCCAGCGCTGGTCGATCTCGATTGCGGTCTTGAAGACGTCGCGAACCTCCTTCGGCAGATCCTCGCGGTGCTGCACGGATCCGTCGTGCGCGATGATGTCGGCCCAGACTTCGTCGGTGTCGAGGCCTCGCCCGGCGAGCTCGGCCTTGAGAAAGCGGTTCTTCACGATGTAGGCGCCCGAGATCGTGTCCTGGCGGTAGATGTTCGCGCGATAAGGTTCGATCGAAGGACTCGTGCCGCCCATGATGAGAGACGACGACGCATTGGGCGCAACGGCCGTACGGTGCGAGAATCGGCGCATGACGCCCGAGTCGGCCGCATCGGGACAGGGTCCGCGCTCGGCGCAGAGCCTGGCATCGGCCTTTTCAACGGCCGCAGCAATGTGCTTGAAGAGGTCGCGGTTCGAGAACTTCGCGGCGGCGGATTCAAACGCAATGCCGCGCTTTTGCAGATAGGCGTGAAAGCCCATGGCGCCGAGTCCCACGCTGCGCTCGCGCATGGCGGAATAACGAGCGCGACGAATGCCGTCGGGCGCATGATCGATGAAGTGCTGTAGCACGTTGTCGAGAAACTCCATCGCGTCGTCGATGAACTGCGCGTTGTCCCGCCATTCGTCGTAGTACTCAAGATTGACGGACGAGAGACAACAAACGGCCGTGCGCTCCTTCGAGGTCGGCAGGAAAATCTCGGTGCAGAGATTGGAGCCGTGAATGGCCAGTCCCTTGTCCTTCAGCCAGGACGGCAGGCCCCGGTTGGCCGCATCCGTGAAGACGAGATACGGCTCGCCCGTCTGCATGCGCATTTCCAGAATGCGCTGCCACAAGTCCCGAGCGGATACGGTCGCCACGACCTCGCCCGTCGTCGGATGATGAAGGTCCCACGAGTCGTCCGCATCGGCATCACGCATCGAAGCCTCGATTTTCTCCATGAAGGCATCGGGGATGTTCACGCCGTGATGAAGATTCAGCGCCTTGAGATTCTGGTCGCCCGTCGGCTTTCGCATCTCGATGAACGGAATGATGTCCGGATGATCGATCGAGAGAAAGGCGGCATAGGAGCCGCGGCGGGTCGAGCCCTGGCGATATGCCAGGCACGAAGCGTCATAAACCTTGAGATGCGGCATGACGCCCACGGACTTCTCGTCGGCGGAACGAATCCCGACATGAATGCCGACGCCGCCTCCGAGCATGGACAGGCGATTCACTTCGGAAAGCGTCTCGACAAGCCCGTCGGCGCTGTCGTCCATGTAGGAGAGATAGCACGAAACCGGCAGGCCGCGGCCCGTGCGGCCGAAGGCGAGAACGGGCGTCGCAAAGGACAGCCAGTGGCGGCTGGCGTAATCGTAGATGCGGGCGGCATGCGCCGGATTCGAGCCGAAGGTCTCGGCCACGAACTTGAAGCGTTCCTGAGGACTCTTCTCCTCGGGCCGCATGTAGCTTTCGCGAAGGCGCATGAGCCCGAGCTCGTCAAAAAGCGCGTCGCGACTCAAATCAATCTGAACAGCCATCGGTCGATTTTCCATTCAATCAAGGTCAATGAGGCTTGCGGCTCCAGCCCGTTCCGGACGCAGAAACGCATGACAAGAACACAACATCTTGTGGTTTTCATCATCACCAACCACTACACCTTGCGTTCCATAAAACAGTCTCTTCATGCTACAGAGAAATCCGGCGGGGCACCAATACCGATGTCCTAAAACCTCGATAAGGATTTTTTACCGGTCTTTCGAACTCGTCTGCATCTGGTCGGATTGTCTTATTGAAAGCCTCGACGAAATGTCGGAGAGCATTTATGACGTCACCGGAAACGGCGCACAAAGTTCAAATCAAGAGTCATCGACGACAAGCCGGCCATGCTCAAGACCCTCGCCGCAGCCGCCTCCGAACTCAAGGCCGCTACGCGCGCATAAGCCATGACGTTCCGATAGTTTTTAGAACATACAAAGACGACGGACTGCAACACAAGCAGCCGGCGTCTTATGCCAACGGCCGGCTCAATTTGCGAAAACGCCTGTCTTTCATTTACAAGACGTTTGCAAATACCATGATCGCGCTACAATCTTTCCTGATACGTTCCAATCAAAAGCAATTTCATGATAGGATTGGACTAACTAACAAACCAAATGAATTCTTCGAACCGACCGATGCTCGGTACGAGGACTTCCGTTTTCATGAAGGAGTTTTCAAATGAACGACATCGTCATGGTCAACGACGCCAGCCTTGAATCCGTTCTCGCAACGGACAAGCCCGTAATTCTCGCCATCGGCGCAAGCTGGTGTCCGGACTGCCGCCGCGCCCAGCCCTTCTTCATGCAGCTTGCCCAGGCCAATGCCGAACGCGCCGTCTTCGCCTCCTGTGATTCCGAACAAAATCCGAAGGTTGTCGAAATGTTCGCCGTCAAGCACATCCCGACGATGGTCGTGGTGAAGAACGGCCGGGAAGTCGACCGCATCGTCGAAGTGAAGACGCCGGGCGAACTAAAGACCTTCATCGAGCGCAACCTTTAAGCCCGCCGAACACAACGAAAAACACCCGCCGGACGCAGCGTCCTGCGGGTGTTTTTCGTCTTCGTCAGGAAAGGACGGTGAAGACTGCGAGCAAAAGAAACAGCACGGCGCTACAGCGGTTGAGCCACAGTGAAAAGTTCGGGCTTTTCAGTTTTTCTGCCGCCGAACCGGCCGCCCATGCAATCGCCGTAAAGACGACAAAGGTTGCAAAGATGCAGGTGAGGCCCTGGACGACCATCTGAAGGACAAGAGCCCAGCCGGTCGTGCCCGGCGCAACGAACTGCGGAAAGAAGGCCAGAAAGAAAATCTGAACCTTCGGGTTCGTGATGTTCATGATGAGGCCGCGCCGCCAGAGCTGAACGGACGAGAGTGCAACCGCCCTTCCCGTCCCGACCGGATCGGAGGCATGCGTCCAGGCACCCCACGCCAGATAGAGAAGATAAGCGGCGCCCGCGAGCTTGATCGCCATGAAGAGTACGGGAACCGCCGCCACAACCGCCGCGAGCCCGCAGGCCGCGAAAAGTGTTTGAAAGACAAGGCCCGTCATCAGGCCGAGCACTACGGCGACGCCGGCGCGCACCCCGTAGACCGCGCTTTGTGCGAGCACGAAAAGATTGTCAGGACCCGGCGCAGCGGAAAGAAGCAGGCTCGCACCGAGGAAAGTGAGCCAAACGGAGAATGTCATGATGATTATTCAATCTTATATATATGAGGCTCAGCGCGATTTGCAGGGACAAAAAAACCCGCAGCGGGCTACGGGAAGAGGCTTGGGCCTGCCGCACTGCGGGAAAATAGCAAGCGGACAATTGCGAGAGCTGACCGGTCGAGCCAGGAGGTAATGATGCAACACGGTCGCTCGAGAGAGAAGCGCAAACGCTTGCTTAAAGCTCATCATAAAACAGGAGCTTTAGAAGCAATTGCGTTCTTTTAACAACTTTTGCGGCATGTCATGAAGACCGGCGACATCCATTTATTCGACCGTCGATTCATTGTAAAATAAATTTTTTACTGCCCTCGAATCCCGTTTCCGCCTCTCAGAGCCACCAGACCGTGCTCCACGGCGAAAGCGCCTCCTCCACTTCCTCAGCGGACGAAACCACCTGAACGAGCTCGCGTCCCATTGCATCTCGCGGCGGATCGGCAAGCATCTTCAGCGCCCACGGCTCTCCTTCCTCAACAATTGTGTGCCAGAGCAGCACCGGACGTCCGAGCTCAAGTGAATGCGCCACTTCGCGAAGCGTGCTCGAGCCTTCCTTTCCCGCCATCACCAGAGATCCCAGCCCAAGCGCAGCAACGGCACGATTTCGCGCGACGAGGCTTGCCGTACGCTCCTCGTCCGTAAAGGAAAGCCCGCTCACCTGCGGAGCAAGCGAAATGAGAAGACCATATTCTGCAATGCGGCGCGCCAGACCTGCATTGGCGGGCGGCCACGGCATGGCCAGCGGCGTACCCATGACGGCAATCGTGCGCCCGGGCTTTCCGGACGGGCACTTCGCTTCGAGCGCGCCTTCATGAGCCGCCGTATCGATGCCTGCGGCAAGCCCGGAAACGATCACGGCCCCGCGCGAAGCCAGCTCGCGTGCGATCCTGCGCGCATCGGCGCGCGCCGCTTCGCCCGCAGCTCTCGAGCCCACAATGGATACGCGCAGCTGGCGTTCGGTCAGAGACAGATCCCCTTCGAGCACGAGCACGGCGGGATGATCGGCAAGCGAAGCCAGTTCAGGCGGATAGTCCGGATCGGAGGCTGGCACGAGCCTGGTGCCGTCGGGCAGGGTTTCATCAAGCAGACGAACAACCGCCTCGCGGGCCGCATACTCAAACGGACGCTTCTCAAGAGTGACAAGCATGTCAAAGGCGTCGGATGAAGTCTGATGCATGAGGTCTCCTTGGCGGCTCAAAAGCGGTTGAATGCAGGCGGCCAGTTCCGTCGTTTTTTGCATGCGGAAAATGATTCCCGCAAACGTCGGCCATTTGCCGGGACGGGCATCATTGTCCGGCCCACCCAGTCATCTATATACAACCATCATACGGAAACACCCGTTTTAATACCATTAGTTCTTTTGCCAAACGGGTTTTCCCTTCGGGATTAGCCCTAATCAAATTACCTCCAGAGAGGTATGGTATCTGGCATTCATAACCGTACAGCGTTCTCCCCATTTTGCTCAAGTT